>JAAZFP010000226.1 GCA_012511645.1 Microbacteriaceae bacterium | reverse complement strand
GGTGTGTTCGGCTGAGTCCGACCACGGCCATTACCGTGGTCGGACTCAGCCGAACACACCCACGCCCTCACCGCTACTCGATGTCCAGAATCCCGCTATTGGATACGTGGACCAGCGCTCTCAGAAACGGCTATTCGCCAACGGGCGCGTGGGGTGACGAGCCACCGTTCCCGGACTAGGCATCTATGACGACAGTCCTCCTTGATTCCGCACAGGTGAAGCCTCCGCCGTTTCGGTGGACAGGCCCCGAGACGCCGTTGCCGGGTACGCGGCCGGTGTTCCTGTATCTGCGGCTTTCGCGTGCGCACGGTGACAGTCGAGATGCGATCGAGCGGCAACGTCTCGATCTGACGCGCAAGCTCGCGGCAGAGGGCGGGTGGACGGTGATGGGCGAGTACGTCGACCGCGACTCCGCCAGTGCGTACGCGCGGACGAAGCGTCCCGGGTGGCGTGCGCTGAATGCGGGGATCGCGTCGGGGCGGGTGCGGGCGGTGGCGTTCTGGAAACTCGACCGCACCCTGCGGATCGCGTCGCGCTGCCTGGAATGGGTGACCTCATGCCAACAGCAGGGTGTGACGTTGCTGTCGCGCCAGGACTCCACGGAGGAGTTGAACAGCGTCACCGCGGCAGCGAAGCTCTCTACCGGGGTGAAGGCGCTGTTGGCTGAGGCGGAGACGGACACGATGAGTGAGCGGCAGCGTGCCGCGAAACGTCACGCCGCGCAGGCAGGGTTCATCAACGGCGGCAGGCGCCCCTTCGGCTGGCAACCCGGCCCCCGAGTCACCGATCATGCGGGACGGACGGGGCGGCGTCTGGAGCCGCACCCGGTCGAACAGCAGGCGCTGAAGGACGCTGTCGCCCTCGTGCTCGTCGGCGCCGGCCTCCGCGAAGTCGCTGTGCACTGGCAATCGCGCTACGGGATCACCGGTCCTGAAGTTGGGCTCGTGAGCGAGCAGAAGGTGCGTGCCGCGTTGATCTCGCCCCGGATGGTCGGCTACCGCCAACACCACTTGCCGCCACATCGTCGAGGCGTCACTGTTGATCCGCTCGACCACATCGCCCGAACCCCGGACGGGGAGCCAGTAATCAGTCAAGAGCCCGTCTGCGATCTGGCCACCTGGCACCGCATCCAAGCCGCCCTGCGTTCACGCAGCACAGGCGCACGGAATGGGTGGGGGACACGCGCGTGGTTGCTCACCGGCCTGCTGCGGTGCCCGTGCGGAGGCCCGCTGGCCGGTGTCGCGCAGCCACAGAAGCCAGACGCCGACGGTCACCGGGTGGTCCGGTATGTGTATCGGTGCAAAGCGAACCGCCGATACGGGGCCGGTTCCTGCACGGGTGGCGCGTCGATCACCGCACCTGCCGCCGAGCAGTACGTCATCGACTGGTTGTTCGAGTTCTTCTCAAGTGACCGGCTCGACGCCCACAACAAGAAGGCGGAGAGCACGAACGCTGAAGCGGTTGCTCGCGTTGACGCAGAACTTGCGGTGGCGGGTGACGAACTCGATGCCCTTCGCAGCAAGGCGTCTTCGCTGGCGGTCGGTAGCGAGCTTCACCAGATCGTCACCGGGATGATCGCCCGCGTCCTGGAGCGCATCGCGAACTTGAACGAGGAACGCGCCGCACTCACCATCGAACACCCGGCACCGCTCACTCATGAGCAACTCGTTGCCGTGTGGCCGACCCTCAAGAACGAGTCACGCCGGACACTGTTGCGCCAACTCATCCATCACATCGATCTCGCCCCCGGTCGTGGCGGCCCCGTGGAGCGGCTCAACATCGTCCTGCACGCCGAGGAGTGACGAACGAGCGGCAGTGACGCGTCGCTCCGCCCGGGCGAGCTGCCGTTTCAATCTCGCCACTTCATCGAGCGCACGTCGATGCTCAACCTGCGCCTCTCGGAGGCACCAGGCCCGCTCCCGAGCGTTGTCCACTGCGATCGAAGCGATTACGCGGCGACGGTGCCCGCAGCTAGTGCAGGGCCAGATCGGAGAGTCCGGCGCATGGAGAGTCGCGTGTTGCCGGTAGCGAGTCGTGTGGCCGCACGCGAGTGATAGTTCCCAATCCCGCATTGGTGGCTCGATGGTCGCTGCGGACTCGATCAGGGTCCGCAACTGTTCGACAGCGGAGGACGTCAACGGCGGGATTGCGTTTGTGTTCATCCCTCAATCTGATCGTGATGGACTGGGATTCGCCCGCTGACCGGCCCTGTTTTGAACCGCCAGCGGCTAGAGTGGAAAGCACACAACGAGGTGTACTTTCCATTCCTTGCTGAGGCTCGCAAGATTACTATTACACCCCTAGTGAGACTTGGATAAGAAATGCCCACACTTCGCAGACTTTCGCCACATTTTAGGCGGTCCATTCGGGGTTATTAGAACGCCATACGAAACCGCAGGTTGGATCTATTCGCCGTGAGTATCAATAGGGTTCAGGTTTCTCATTGAGATCTCAATATTCGGGATCGGTTTGATTGCGAGCTCGGGTGCAGCGGTCGACAAGATCTGGTCGGTTCGAGCGTCTGGACTGTCGACAGAGCTACCAGCCACCACTTTCTGCTTCTGCTTCTGCTTGAAGGCGTCGGCCGAGCTCATCCAAGATGATATCAAGCCCGACGGCAAATTGGTTCGAGAATGAGTATTCACCGGAGCCGGTGAGGTGCTGCACCAGTTCAGCCAAGTGCGGGTAGTCGGCCAGCATCGGCATCACCTCACCGGCGAAATCGACCGACTCATCACTGGTTTCCGGGTCGAAGGGAAGGTTCCGCTCGGTCAGCGCGAAGCCGTACACGTATGCATCGATTACTGAGAAACTCTGCGCCGCGAGCTCGACTGAGAATCCGCCGCGACGCAGGCATCCGATCACTGCGTCGTGATGTCTGAGAAGCGCGGCACCTGGGTTCACGCGGGAATCAATGAGCGTCAGCGCCCAAGGGTGACTTACCAGCACGTTACGGGCGGAAGCGGCCCGTATCGTCATGCCCTCCCGCCAAGGGGCCTCAGACCCCGGGAGTTCAATCTGCGCGAAAATCCAATCGGTCAGCGCGTCGAGTAGCGCGTCTTTGCTGGCGACGTGGTGGTAGAGCGACATCGCCTCGACCCCAAGCTCCTTGCCGACGTTACGCATGCTGATCGCCGCATACCCGCCGATGTCGGCAACCCGCGCCGCGGCTTCGACGATACGAACTTCGCTCAGCGGCTGCAGTCTGTTCATCGGTCTCGCTTCCTTGTGCTCTTACGTGTGTAAGGTGTATTCTACATCCAAAACTTACATATGTAAGGTGTAGGATTGGAAATGAAATATGAGAGCAACAAGCGTCGACCGGTATGGGGCGCCGGAAACGAGCAGGATCACCACGGCACAGGTCCCGATTCCAGGCAGAGGCGAAGTGCTCGTACAAGTCGAGGCAGCGGCAGTGACCGCCGGGGACGCGCGGATCCGAGCGGGCCGGTTCCCTCGCGGCTTCGCGCTCCCCGCACGGCTCGCGATCGGTGTTCTCGGGCCCCGCCGGAAGATCCCGGGTACGGTGTTCTCCGGACATGTCGAGCGCCTGGGCGATGGGGTGACGGACCTCTCAATCGGCGATGGAGTCGCTGGCATGACAGGCGGCCGACTCGGTGCGCATGCCGAGTTCGTGGCGGTGCCCGTGACAGCGCTTGCGTCGCTTCCCGAAGAGGTTGCCCATGAAGCTGCCGCCGGAGCGCTCTTTGGCGGCAGCACTGCCCTGCACTTCCTCCGCGACCGTGCACAGATCTATGCCGGGCAGACAGTGCTCGTGAACGGAGCGTCCGGCTCTGTCGGCACCGCTGCGGTGCAACTCGCGGCTCACTGCGGTGCGATCGTCACCGCGGTGAGCAGTCGCCGGAATCACGCTTTGCTGCGCAAGCTCGGTGCGTCACAGACAATCGACTATCGGGATTCCCCGATAAAAGGGCTCAGCCGGCGCTTCGATGTCATTTTTGACGCGGTAGGCAACCTCAGTCGTGCCGAGGGACTCCGGCTCACGGCTCCCGACGGCGTCGTGATTCTCGCTGTCGCGGATCTCATGGATACGGTGACCGCACGTGGCAGAGTCCACGCCGGTGCCGCGCCCGAACGCCAGGAGGATTTCGCTTTGCTTCTCGACCTCGTGGCACACGGAGAATTCGATCCGCTGATCGAAACTCTCGGCGGGCTCGAGGCGCTGCCCGAGGCCCATCGGCGTATCGACACCGGCAGGAAGGTTGGCAACCTCGTAATTTTGCCGCCTCGCAGAGAGTCTGGGCCCGACACGATCGCTGCGACTGGGGGAGCAGAATGACCCCCGATTGGACCCGGATCGTGCTCGCCGGAAGCTGGGTCACTCTCATGCTGATCTACTTGCTCGGCGACGTGCTCAGAATCTTCGCCGGGCACATCGAACCGGGCAAGCTCGGAGAACGACCCGCGCCCGGCTGGATGTGGACGCTCATCGCCGTCATCATGCTCGTGCCGATCGCGATGATCCTCACAAGTTTACTCACCCCGGCAGCACCGTTGCGATGGATCACGATCATCGTCTCGATTGCGCTCGCGATCTTCAACGTCGCCGGTATGCCCTATAAGGGGTTCTTCGATAACCTCTTGATCGTGTTGAGCCTTGGCATCAACGTCTTCATCGTCTGGACCGCGTGGGCATGGGAGAACTCAAGAGCGTAACCCTCCAGCCTCCACCGGTCTGCCGCCTCCCGTAGTTTCTGCATATCGCACCGTATGGGCGGTCACGATCTCCGAGCAAGTCGACAGCAGACCCTGTCGCTGTTGTTGTCTTGTGTAGGCGGTATTCCGTAGGGCAGCTTTCGAGCCGTCCCCTGGGCCAATCGTGTGCCCAGTAAGACCGCCCGCAAGACTTCCGTTGAGGGGAGGCTGTGCGGTTCAGGCGATATTGGCAGCCCCGCTCATCGTTCACATCGATCTCGCTCCGGGCCGCGGACACCCCGCCGAACGAGTCAACATCATTCTGTGCTCTGAGGAGTGAAACGCTCGCGGCCACGACACGTCGCTCCGCACGGGCGAGCTGTCGTTCCATTCTCGCCATCTCGTCGAGCGCGTGCAGACGCTCTACCCGCGCCTCTCGGAGATACCACGCCCGCTCCAAAGCGTCTTCCAGGGGGTGGATCGACCTGATCAGCCGACTACCGCGAGACCACAATCGGTGCACGGCCAGGTCGGAGCGTCTGGGGCGTGGATGCTTGTATGTTGCCGGTAATGAATCGTGTGGCTACAGGCGAGCGTTAGCTCCCAATCCCGCATGGAAGGCTCGATGGTCGCCGCGGACTCGACCAGGGTCCGCAACTGCTTGACAGCGGAGGAACCTCAACGGCGGGATTGCGTTTGTGTTCATCCCTCAATTTGATCGTGACGGACTGGGCTTCGCCAGCTGACCAGCCCGGATTTTAGTTCGGAGTGCAACACCCAGTGAGTTACCCCGAGCATAACTCCTCGAATACCTCAGCTGGGGTCGCCCAGCCGAGGACTTTCCGGGGCCGGTTATTGATCTCTTGGATGATCTCGTCAAGCTCGGTTTGGGTTAGGTCCGCGAAGCTGGTTCCCTTGGGAAGATATTTCCGGAGCCGTCCATTTAAATGTTCGTTGCTGCCCCGCTGATACGCCGAGTACGGGTCACAAAAATAGGTGGGTACCCCGATCGTGTCAGCC
>JAAZFP010000017.1 GCA_012511645.1 Microbacteriaceae bacterium | reverse complement strand
GGGTGACACGGGTAGCCCCCACGAGGCGAGCAGGTCGTAGGCATCACTCTGGTTCTCGAACGCGGGATCCTGCCAGGCTCCGATGCCGTGCACATAGAGCGCGAGTCTCGCGAGGCGCTCTTTCATGAGCGCCAGCTCGGTTTCGTTCTTCTTCTCGGCACGCTGCCTGAGGCTGCCGGCAGCAGTGTTGCGAGCGTTCGCAAACTCCGGGTAGCGCACGGTGATCTGCGCCTCATCAACGCCCTTTGCGCGCTGCTCGGCAGCATATGCCTCTTGCAGCTCATGCTGGCGCTCATTCAGCGCCTCGAAACCAGCGGTGCTCAAAAACACCTCGCCGCGTGCCTCGAAAAACTCCGGGATCCCCTCGCCTGTCAATCGCCTCGGAATCATGGGCAGGTAGGGCAGGTTCTCGGTGAGGTCTTCGCCAACACGCCCATCGCCGCGGGTCGATGCCGTCTCAAGCGCCCCGTCCCGGTAGGCGAGGCTGAGCGCGAGCCCGGCGATTTTCAGTTCGCACAGCCAGCGCACGTCACGACCTGCCGCAGCGCGGGTCTTGTCGAGCCACTCCCTCAGCTCATCGAGGCTGAACACGTTATCGAGACTGAGCATGCGCTCGGCATGCTCATGCGTCGGGAACCCCGCCGACACGATCGCCGCACCCACCTGCCTCGTGGGGCTGTCAAGGCCCGCAAGCTCGGGGAACGCCCGCTCGATCGCCTCAAGCTGGCGCACGAGAGCGTCATACTCGGCGTCTGAGACGAGACTCACGCCCTCGCTGTGATAGCTGAGCCGGTATCGTTCGATCTCGGTCGTGAGCCGTTCACTCTCGGTGCGGGCGGCGTCGAAGTCGAGCGATTCTGGCAGCGTGGCGGGGTCTTCGGGCAGCTCGGTGTTCACCCTGCCAGTGTAGATCGCCGAGTTGCGCATGAGCGCGAACCCCTGAGGTCACGTCCGATCTTCCACGGCAATCACCAGGCATGCTCGCGTAGACTGTCGGGGTGAAGATTCTTGCGGCGATGAGTGGTGGCGTCGATAGCGCGGTCGCTGCTGCTCGAGCCGTCGATGCGGGCCACGAGGTGGTGGGCGTGCACCTGGCGCTCAGCCGCATGCCCGGCACCCTCAGAACCGGCTCGCGTGGCTGCTGCACCATTGAAGACTCTATGGATGCGCGTCGCGTCGCTGGTCTGCTTGAGATTCCGTTCTATGTCTGGGACTTCAGCGAACGCTTCACCGAAGACGTGGTCGACGATTTTGTCGCTGAGTATGCGGCCGGTCGCACCCCAAACCCGTGCCTGCGCTGCAACGAAAAGATCAAGTTTCAGGCGCTGCTTGACAAGGCCATCGCGCTCGGTTTCGACGCGGTCGCCACCGGCCACTACGCCACCATCATCGATGGGCCGAACGGCCGCGAGCTGCACCGAGCCTCAGCCTGGGCGAAAGACCAGTCCTATGTGTTGGGCGTGCTCACCGCTGACCAGCTCGCGCACTGCTACTTTCCGCTCGGCGACACCCCCTCAAAGCAGCTGATCCGCGCCGAGGCTGCTGAGCGTGGCATCCAGATCGCCCAGAAGCCCGACAGCCACGACATCTGCTTCATTCCCGATGGCGACACCCGCGGCTGGCTCGATGAGCGACTCGAACGCACCCCGGGTGAGATCGTGAGCGACTCGGGCGAGGTGCTCGGCACCCACGACGGCGCGCTCGGCTACACGGTTGGTCAACGGAAGGGGCTTGCTATCGGCAGGCCTGCACCTGATGGCAAGCCTCGCTATGTGCTCTCGATTCGCCCCGTTTCAAACCAGGTCGTGGTCGGGTCAAAAGAGCAGCTTGCTGTCACGAGCATCGCCGGTGGCCGCTACAGCCTGACCGGCGAACCTGGTTTTCCACTCGACGAAGCGTTCGCCTGCGAGGTACAGATCCGCGCGCACGCCGATCCGGTACCAGCAACCGCGAGGCTCGTCGAGATCGACGAGGCCACCCGCACCGAACAGCACCGCACCGAAGCCACCCACGAGGTAATTGTCGACATCGACCTCGATCACGCCGAACCCCTCGAGGGTGTCGCGCCCGGCCAGAGCGCCGTACTCTACATCGGCACCCGCGTCATCGGCCAGTTCACCATCGACCGAGCGCGCTCAGCCGAACCTGCGGTCGCTGCATAGCTGCCGCGTTCACACGCTCACTCACTCAGCTCAGCCCGGCGGCTCGCGCACGCATGACCGCATCTGGCAGCGCATCAAGCACACGCTGCACATCATCAGCGGTGGTGTCGTGGTGAAAGGTGAAGCGCAGCGATCCTCGCGCCGTTGCCTCAGGAAGACCCATCGCAAGCAGCACATGCGAAACCTCGGCAACACCCGCCTGACAGGCCGAGCCTACCGAGGCCGAGATACCCCGCTGGTCAAGCAGAAAGACGAGCGAATCACCCTGGCAGCCCTCGAAGGTGAAGTGCGCGTTGCCGGGCAGCCGCGACTCGCGTGATCCTCGCAGCACCGCGCCAGGTGTCGTCGCAAGCACCTCCGAAACAAACGCGTCGCGCTGCTCGGCGAGGTGCCTCATGCGATCCGCAAAGCCCGGCCCGTAGGCTTCTGCCAGGGCAGCCGCGAATGCAACCGCGCCCGCAACATTCTGGGTGCCCGAGCGCGCCCGCTGCTGAGTGCCACCGTGCAGCAAGGAATCGATTGTCGCGGTGCGGGACAGCAAGAGCGCGCCCACACCCACCGGCCCGCCGATTTTGTGAGCTGACAACGAGAGCGCGTCGGCGCCGAGCGAGGCGAAGTCAATTTCGACCTGCCCAAGCGCTGCGACCGCGTCGACGTGCACCGGCACCCCTGCATCGCGGGCCACGCGAACAAGCTCGGTGACGGATGAGATCGTGCCAACCTCGTTGTTTGCCCAGAGAAACGAGCAGACGGCGATACGCTCGGCACCCACCCGCTCAATGGTCTCGGTCAGTGCTTCGGGGGTCACCATGCCGTGCGCGTTTATCGGAATGAACTCGAGTGTCGCCCCCTGCGCGTCGCGCAGCCACTCGGCGGCTTCGAGCGTTGCGTGATGCTCGCCCTCGGCAATCAGCACCACGCGCCGCTCACCGACCGAGGTTCGCTGAACGGCCCAAAACATGCCCTTCAGCGCAAGGTTGATTGACTCGGTGCCACCACCGGTGAAGGTGACCATCGCGGGGTCGCAGCCAAGCGTCCCGGCCACTGAGGCGCGAGCCTCTTCAAGCAGGTCGCTCGCCGTCTGCCCATGACCATGGGTCGATGCGGGGTTGCCTACGAGTTCGAGGGCACGCATATAGGCGTCGCGCACCACAATCGGCATCGGCGAGGTCGCCGCGTGATCGAGGTAGACCCGCATCAGTGGGACGTCGTCCGCTAGTAGAGCAGGTTCGCGAGGCGTGTGCGCGCTGCGAGTACCCGAGGATCTGCGTTGCCGACCACCTCGAACAATTCGACAAGTCGCTCCCGCACAACAGTGCGATTGGCATCGTCTGCGGGAAGCGCTGCAAACAGGTCGAGCAGGCGCAGAAAGCCGTCTTCGACGTGGCCACCAGACACATCGAGGTCGGCAATCACAAACTGTGCCTCCACATCAATGGGACTCTGCGCAGCTGACTGCCGCGCAGTGTCCACGTCAACGTTCTGCAATCGGTGCAGGAGCTTCACTTGCACCAGCGCAGCGCGAGCCTCATGGTCAGCCGGAGCCTTTGCGAGCACATGCTCGTAGGCGGTCACCGCGGCCCCAAAGTCGCCACGGTCGATCGCCTCAAGCGCCTCAGCATGTGCTGGGTTCACCGGCGCCTCGACCGGTTCGCCTGGCTCACCCGATTCGGGAGCGTTCGCCATGCCCGTGACGCCCTGCTGAGCGGCGAGCTGCAGCAGCTGACCGAACACCTCGCGCACCTGCTGTTCGGGCATCGCACCCTGAAACAGCGGTACGGGCCTCCCGCCGACGAGCGCAACGACTGTCGGAATTGACTGCGCTTGAAACGCCTGTGACAGGCCCGGGTTTGCGTCGACATCAACCTTCGCGAGGATCAGCCGGCCGCCGAGCTCTGCCGTGACCTTCTCAAGAATCGGCCCCAGCGTCTTGCACGGCTGGCACCACTCTGCCCACAGATCGACCACAATCGGCACGACCGATGACAGCTGCACGATCTGCTCAAATGTTTGGTCAGTCATGTCGAACACCAGCGATGGCACATCGACGACCTGCCCGCTCGGCTGCTGCCCCGGCCCGCCCTGGGAACCTGCGCCCGCGGGTGTCGGCCCGCCAGGTTGCTGGGTCGCAGCCGCGAGGTGGCTCAGATCGACTGCGCTACCGCTGAAGCGTTCTGGAATCTGCTGAGACATGAGAAGTGACCTTTCCCTTACGAGCCGTCGCTGGCCGCGACCAGGTCACTGGTGTAGCCAAGCAATTGAATCTGACCGCCGGCTGATGCGCCGGGCACATAGAACAGCAGCTGATGGGCGACCACGCTGACCAGTTTGTCCTGCTGACCTTCGAGGCCGCTCAGCGCCGACAGACTCTTCGGCACGGTCGGGCGCCACCTGGTGTCACCGTCTGGCTCTTCGACCCGGCTTTCGCGCACGGTCGTTGCGACGAGTGCGCCACCCGCACCCGTTGACAGGGCAACGATCCTTGTATCAGTCTGCTCGGCGCTGACCGAATACTTGATCGCTTGGCCGGCAGCCGACGCTGCTTCGGTTGACTGTGCAACCCAGGCCGCACCGCTGCGCTCAATCAGGGTGTCACCTTCGATGTCGAACAGCTGTGCCTCTTCTGAGTCGGTGTTGCCCACGAGCATCGCGGCGTAGGCCGGGCCAACCTGACCAGGTGTCATGACCAGGCTCTTTACATCGTTCGCAAGCCGAGCGGTGCCCTCTTCTGCTGGCGCCGCTTCTGGCATGGTGATGCCGCCGCGCAGTGCAATCACGCGCGACACGAGGTACTGCGAGTGTGGGCTCGCCTGCGTCATGATGAGCGCGAGCGACGGGGCCGCTTCTGCGGTGGTCTCGGTGGTGGCATCAGCGGCTTCGTCGCCGGCCGCTTCATCTTCGGCCGCATCGTCGTCGCTCGCCGAGGCGGTGCTCGCCGATGCGACCACGACAAATACCGTTCGTGGCCACGACTCGGTGCTCAGCACGAGCTGATAACCGAGTCCGTCTGAGGTGATGCGCGGCACGAGCACCGCGTAGTCGCTGACGGCCTTGCGAATCGTGTAGTTCGCCTCGCGCTCGGCCAGTGCGTCACCAGTGAACCGCGCAGCGAGTCCCGCGGCATTAAGATCGTTGTCCGCTTGTGCGGCAATTCGCTCAATATCTTGCAACACTCGGTCAATCTGCCCCTGGGTGACCGGCACCGGCGCCAGAGCCGACGAGGTCGCTTCTGGGGTGACGGTCTCGAGCACCTCTTCTTCAGCGCCCGGCATCTCTGGCCACAGATGCGGTGAGCACCCGGTCAGACCAACCGCCGCGGCGAGCGCCAGGGTCGGCAGCGCAAGGCGACGCGGGACACGCGCGCGGCGCTCGCTCTTCGTGTCGGTAGACGCCTCATCACCAGGCTTGTGCTGCGCCGAGGTGTCATCAGTCGGCGCATCGTGATCTGGGGTGACATCGGCGGGCTTGGGCGCGCCAGGCTTTCTTCTCACTCCACCAATGACATTTCGAATACCGAGCAGGGGGCCCTTGCGCCCACGCCTCGGCCCGAGGCCTCGGCGGTCGTGGTCAACGGCAATCAGGTAGAAGATGGCGCCGAGCATGGCGAGCACCCCTCCGGCGACCATCAGGGGCCCGGCCCACGGCGCGCGACGATCCTGGATCCATTCGAGCGAAACCTTCACCGGGGCCTCAGCATCGGCCTTCACTAACACCGCCTGATCGGCTTTCAGGCTCACCGGCATGCGCACCGATACAACATTGTTCGAGGTCGAGAGCTCTGGCGCTTGGGTCTCTGTGCCGTCAGATTCGACCTCGCTGGCTGCCTGCACCGTCCGCTCTTCGAGCCATAGGTCGCTGCCTGCGGGCGATGGCACCTCGAGCGGTTCGGCTTCTTCGCCCTCTGCTGCAAGATCAATGCCCATACGTTCTGCGTATTCTTCGAGCGCTTCTGGGTTTGCGGCAACTGCGTCAGCCGTCGCACGTTCATCAACAAGGTCGAGATCGATGCCCTCATGCTCAAATGGTGCGATCCAAGCCTCAACATCACGCTCGTGCCCCACGGCAATGAACGGTTCGATACCCGTCACTGACACATTGGCCTGCCCTTCGACCGCGTCGAACAGCGGGGCCGAAATCACTGCGATACCGTGCTCATTCGACAGGTCAGCACTGTAGGTGCCCATACGTGGCCCCGCAAGAAACGTCGTCTGCCCGATGCCGAGAATGAGCAAAATGCCAGCCAGCACGAGCGCGGAAATTGCAAGCACAAACCTCATCACGAGATCCTCTCAATTTCACCTTCTTGGCGCACCGCACTCAGCTGAACGCACACTCCAGCTATCTACGGTACCCGAGACGGCAGTGTATCCCCTGAAAAGCCAGAGATTTCTCGGATGCGGCGCTCAGTTGTTGCCGTGTCTCATGACCTATCATTGGGAGTCGAGCAGCTTGATACGGCGGGCGCGTGCTGCCCCGCACTCTCACACCCAGGAGCATCTGTGACCGACGCAGAACCGCAGTTCACCCAGTCTTTGCGAGGCTACAACCGTGCTGAAGTTGATCTTCGCCTGTCGTCTTTGACTGAGCAGATCGGCACCCTGCAGTCCTATGTGCAGTCACTGCAGCTTGCCCACCAACAAGAAGTACAGAGCGGTGATGAACAGCGCGCACTGATTGCTGATTTGCAGGGGCAGGTGGCTGAGCTTGGTGCAAGCGGCTATTCGGGCCTCGGGCTTCGTGTTGAGAAGAGCCTGCAGCAGGCAGAGCAACATGCGCACACGCTGATGGCCCAGGCCGACGCTGACGCTGAGCGGCTGCGCAAGCAGACTGAAGAAGAGACTCGCCGCCTGCTGCAGCAGTCACAGGCCCGCGCTGATGAGCTCCTCACGACCGCAACTGAGCACGCCGAACGGCTCGTTGCTGATGCGCAGGCTGAGGCTGAGGCTCTCACCAGCGCAGCGAGCGAGGCCGCAACACGGGTGACCCGCGAGGCAGAACAGGCCGCAACCGCGCGCACTGCGGCGGTGAGCGCAGAGTCAGATACGTCGCTCGAGGCTGCCAAAGCAGAGGCAGCGTCTCTGTTGGCCGCGGCTCAGGCCGAGGCCGAGCGAGTCTTGGTCGCATCACGCGCTGAAGCAGCGACGCAGAAAGACGCAGCTGAGCGCACCGCGCGCGAGCTTGCCACGCAGCGTGAAACCCTCGAGCGTGAGGCCACGCTCGAACGCACGCGACTCGAAACTGAGGCAGAGCGTGCACGAGCCGAGTTCACCGAACAGATGCAGCGACAAGAGGCCGAGCTTGCGTCGTCGTTTGCCCAGCGTGAGGCAGCACTGCAGGAAGAGATGAGCGCCCTGCGCCTGTCGCTGACTGACGAACTCGAAACCCTGCGCGCTCAGTCTTCGCAAGAGCGTGCCGAGCATGAGCAGCGCATTGCTGACGAGCGTTCCGTACACGAGCAGCGACTCATGACGCAGACACAGCAGCACACCGAGCGACTCGAAAGCGAACGTGTCGCCCAGGAGTCACGACTCTCCCAGTTGCAGGCAACCACCGAAGCCGAGATCGCTTCGCTGACCGAGCGAGCCGGGCTCGAACGCGAGCGCCTCCTGCAGGCTGCCGTTGACGCGATTACCGCAGACCGTGCGGCACACGACCAGCAGATTACGGATGAACTCGCGCAGCACGATAATGCGCTGCACTCCGAAATTGAAGCGCACGAGGCAAAGATTGCTCGTGAACGTCAAGCGCACGAGGATCAGCTCGCCCGCGAGCGCGCAGAGCACGACAGCGCACTCCAGACGGAAATCGAAACCCACGAAGCGAACATCACCCGCGAACGCCAAGCCCACGACGACTCGATCGCCCGCGAGCGTGCAGACCACGACAACACCATTCAGACGGAGTTGACCGCGCACGAGGCGAAGCTGACGCGAGAACGTCAGACTCACGAAGACGTCATCGCCCGTGAGCGTACAGAACACGAGCGCCAACTGCACACGAGCCGCACAACGCTCGATACCCAGATTGCTGATGACCGCGCTGCGCACGAGCAGGCGCTTGCTGCCGAGCTCGAGGCGCACTCGGTGCGGATCGCCGCAGAGGCAGCTGAGGCAGCCGAGTCGCAGCGTCAGGTGAGGGAAGAAGCCGCCACCCTGCTTGCGGTGGACCGTGAACAGTTTGAGCTTGAGGCCGAACGTGATCGAGTGCGTCTCGCCGACGACATCTCTCGCGAACGTGCCGATCACGAGCGTCGAATCGCTGCAGAGCAAGAGGCCGCGCGTGAGGCGCTGCAGCGCGAGCGCGAAGCAGCAGACGCCGAGATGCAGCGCGATGCCGACACGCTGCGCACCCATGTGCAGAGCGAGCTTGATGCCCTGCGGGCAACCACCATCGAAGAGCTCGCACAGTACCGTGCAGAACAAGAAGCTGAACTGGCGTCGCTGAAGAGCAGCACCGAGTCGTTTGTCAGTGAAGAAACACAGCGCATCGCAGCTGAGGCAGACGAATTCACTCGCGCTTCGGCCGAGCGTCGAGAAGCCTTCGAGCAGGAGTTCGCGGCCCGTCAGGCAACGCTCGCAGAGACCACCAAGCAGCAGCTCGAAGCGACCCAGGCATCGATGGCTGAGGTCACTGAACAGCTCGAGAGAGCGCGCGCAGAGCGCGATCGCCTTGTCGCCGAGGCAACAGACTAGGCCCGGCAGGTTCGCTTGAGCGCAGAGCTGAAGGCGTCTGAGATCGTGCAGGAGGCTGAGAAGCGCGCTCACACGACGTTTACCGAGGCCGAAAACCGAGCCCAAAAGGTGCTCGCCGCGGCCGAAGATCGCATGACGCAGCTCAAGGTCGAACGAGTCGCAGTTGCACGATACTTCGAAAGCCTCGGTCAGGTGATCACGAACGCGCAGAAGCTCGAGCAGACCACGCAACAGGCAACGGACGTGACCATCGAGCAGTCGACCGACGAGACCGTCGACCGACCTTCACCTCAGCAGTAGGAGCATTACACCCGCATGACGATCACCGCTGCTGCCGACGGATCGGCACTTGGCAACCCGGGTCCGGCTGGCTGGGCCTGGGTGATTGATGACGCCCAGTGGCGGGCAGGTGGGTGGCCGCGTGCCACCAACAATCAGGGTGAGCTCATGGCAGTGCTCGACCTGCTACACGCCACCGCGCACCGCGCCGACGAGCCGCTCACGGTGCTGTGTGACAGCCAGTATGTGATTAATTCGGTGACACAGTGGATGCCAGGGTGGAAGCGCCGCGGCTGGCGCAAGGCAGACGGAAAGCCCGTGCTCAACCGTGAGCTGCTCGAGGCACTGGACGAAGCGCTGCAGCACCGGCAGGTGCGTTTCGAATGGGTGAAGGGTCACGCCGGGCACCCACTGAACGAGGCTGCCGACCTTCGCGCCCGCGGCGCGGCCGAAGCTTTTCAGGCAGGCCGAGCCCCGAACCAGGGCCCAGGTATCGCAGGCGCTGCCGACTCCCCCGAGCTGTCCCCGCAGCCGGGCGCCGCAGCGCCGCCCACACTGTTCTGAGCCCGCACACGGGTCGAGTATGAGCCCAGTCCCGGGCTGGCACAATGGGGTCTCTGGCAATGCACGAAGCAGCCGGCTGCCACACGGTCAGTCCGCGTACGTCACATCGATGAGCTAACGAAGTCGCCAGCAGTGCGTGTGCACATGGCGACGGTCTCGAACCGCGGCCTCGTCACCAAACAGGTGCTCCGCCGACCACACCACCAGATGCGCTTGCCCTGATTCGATTGGCACCTCACAGTAGGGGCACCGGTATGCTTTCTCGGCACGGGCAGCGGTGATCTCGCGCACGAACCACTCTTGGCCACCGCGCACCTCTGTGCGTGCACCGCCGTGCGCGAGGCGGGTCACATCGCGCGGAGGCTGCGAGGCCGCTCGTTGATACTTATTTTGTCGGCGAGCCATGGCCGACACTTACCACCAGTGGCGTGTAAGCCAAAAGTCGTAAGCCTGAGCCCAGCTACCGTAACGGCCATTAGCGTAACCATTCGCCCAACGAAGGTTATCGACGGGGTCAAAACAGTTACCCGGAACCTTGCCACAGGGAAGCGCTTGCACCAGACCTGAGGCACCCGATGAACGGTTCACTGCGTTGGGGTTCCACCCGGATTCCTTGCTGACGATGAAGTCAACATAACCCCAGTCACTCTCTGGGATCCCTGCCGCTGCCATCCATTCGGCGGGGAAACCACCACCCGAATAGAACAGGGGCGCGAAGGTGGCTGCACCAGCTGAGGCCTCGGGAACAGGTTCTGGCTCGGGCGCAGGAAGCTCCTCCGCCTGCACCGCCTCAAGTGGAATCGCCAATGGCTCAACCTCTGCCGGCACAAACTCTTGGTAGATGCGCTCGTAGAACGCTTCGTCAGCCAGCGCCGAATCGGTCACTGTCAAGGGCGCCACCACTGCTGCCCCGCCGAGCGCCACCACTGCTGCCGCAGCGAGCGTCGCTCGAATGCGAGTCGTTCGGGCGCGGCTAGGGTTCGGAGTTACGGTGACAGTCACAATGTAACGATTCTATCTCAGACTTCTGCGTACGTCGAACGAGAGTACTCAGCTACCGAGTTGCGAGCAAGAGTTCAATCACCGCGTCAAGCAGTGCATCGACCTCGTCTTCGTTGTATCCCCGCCATTCTGAGTGAAACACCACTGTGCGCACATCTGAGGTGGTCAACCCCTCGGTGCCGGCAAACAGCGCAAGCACGCGATCGAGAAACGCATCAACCTGTGAGCGCCGGTAGCCGGTCGCGAAGATACCACGGCGAGAGAATCGTTTGCCGCGGGGGCGCTCAATTCTGCCGCGCACCTCGCGCAATAGTTGACCGGTCTCGGCCCACCAGCCATCTTCACCGATCTGCTGAATGCGATCACGACGCTCGCGCTCATAAAACACCTCTTCGAGACGATCCATAGCAGCGTCAACGAATCGTGCCGAATAGCCGCGACGAGCCACGGGAAACGCGGTGCGCCGAATCTCGGCAGAGGTCACCCTGGCTCGGACACTATTGGTCTGATCGTAGCTTTCGCGAGCCCGAGCAAGAAATGCTTCGACCCGGTCGATGCGGTAGCCAATCTCACTACGGCCAGCGCGAGGGAACGCGCCCTCGTCACGCTGCGAGGGCCCTTTCGCGCGGCTCACGCAAACACCCCCAGGCTCAACGCCACACCGTAGACTCCGACAGCCGAGGGCAAGAGCGAATCTAAGCGGTCAAGAAACCCACCATGACCGGGAATCCAGGTACTCATGTCTTTCACTCCGAGATTGCGTTTGATCAGCGACTCAGCGAGGTCACCACCGGTCGCAGTGAACAGGACCACCACGCCAAGAATCACACCCACCCACCAGGGCTGGTTCAGCGCAAGCAGCGAAATCGCGATGCCAGCAATCATTGCGGCAACCGCCGCGCCAGCGAAACCCTCCCACGTTTTATTTGGGCTGATGCGCGGTGTCATCTTATGTTTGCCCAGGGTCACCCCAGACGCGTATGCGCCGGTGTCGACCGACACCGTGAGCAGCAAGAGCGCAAACACCCACCACTCCCCCCGTTCGCCATGGGACAACAGCAGCGCAAGCGATCCGAGAAAGGCCACATAGACGAGCGAGAAGAGGCCTGAGAATACATCGCGAATCAGGGTCTTTGGCGGGGTCTCCCAGGCTGGCACGAGCCCCTCAATGAGGCGCCACACCACCAGCATCAGCGAGGCAACAAAAAGACCAAGCAGGGCGCCCTCGGCACCGAAAAATGCGGCTCCGGCAACGATGATGATGCCGCCGAGTGCAACGCCGATTCGTGGCACACGCCTACCAGCAACGCGAAACGCTGACGCAAGCTCGAGCAGCGCAATCGTCACGATCACCGCGATGAGAATTGCGAATGTCCACGGTGAGACAAATAGCGCAACCAGAAAGAGTGCAGCAAACACGAGGCCTGTGCCGATTGCGAGAAAGAGATTTCTTCCAGCGCGTTTCTCCAGCTTCGCGCTGGTGGCCTCAAACTGAGCCTTCGCACCGTCAAACTGCGCGCGTATTTCCTCGCGCAAGTCATCGCGCCGGTCGTGGCCCGTCACTGTCAGATCTCCAGCAGCTCAGCTTCTTTGAGCTTCATCGACTCGTCAATCTGGTCAATGAACTGCTTCGTGAGTGCTTCGAGCTCTTTTTCGGCCCGAGCCACCTCGTCTTCGCCGACCTCGCTCTTCAGCGCATCGAGCGAATCTTTCGTGTGGCGGCGCACGTTACGCACCGCTACACGCGCGTCTTCGGCGCGGTTCTTGACGATCTTCACAAACTCTTTACGACGCTCTTCGGTGAGCTCGGGCAGTGCCACGCGAATGACGGTGCCGTCGTTGTTGGGGTTCGCACCCAGGTTTGGCATGTCGCGAATCGCCTGCTCAATCTCTTTCATCGCACCCTTATCGTAGGGAGTGATGAGCAGGCTTCGAGCGTCTTGGTTTGTCACCGAGGCGAGCTGCGGCAGTGGCGTCGGCGTACCGTAGTAGTCAACCATCACGTTCTGAAGCAGTGAGGGGTTTGCGCGACCCGTACGCACGGTCGCAAAGCTCTCTCGTGCGGCTTCAATCGCTTTGGTCATGCGCTCTTTTGCCTCAGCAAAGATCTCGTCGATCACGGTTGCTCCTTCAGTGGTTGTTCGCAGGAATAAGTCTATCTTCGGGCAGATCAGCTGTGCACCAGCGTGCCCAGGCTTGCACCTTGAATCGCGGCGGTCACGTTGCCCGCGGGCTCCATGCCAAACACCCGCATTGGCATGCCGTTGTCCATGCAGAGACTGAATGAAGTGCTGTCTACCACCTTCAGCCCGCGCACGAGCGCGTCGTTGTAGGTGATGTCTTCGATGAGCGTTGCGTTCGGGTCTTTATGTGGGTCTGCGGTGTAGACACCGTCGACGCCATTTTTCGCAACGAGCACCTCATCGGCCAGAATCTCGAGCGCTCGCTGCGCTGCGACCGTGTCGGTCGAAAAATAGGGCAGACCAGCGCCAGCACCAAAGATCACGACACGGCCCTTTTCGAGGTGACGAATCGCACGGAGAGGAATGTAGGTTTCCGCCACCTGGGTCATGGTGATTGCAGACTGCACCCGAGTCTCAACCCCAGCCTGCTCGAGGAAGTCCTGCAGTGCCAGCGCGTTCATCACCGTGCCGAGCATGCCCATGTAGTCGGCACGCGCCCGATCCATGCCCCGCTGCGACAGTTCAGCGCCTCGGAAGAAATTGCCGCCACCGACGACCACTGCAACCTCGGCCTCAGCCAGCGCTGCCGCGATCTCTTGCGCGATCTGGCTCACCACATCGGGGTTCACCCCAAGCGTGCCACCACCAAACGCTTCACCGGATAGCTTGAGCAATACACGGCGCTTGCGGGGGGTCGTCATGGGCATGATCTCCTTCTGAGATGGTGGCTGCTGCACTCAGC
>JAAZFP010000225.1 GCA_012511645.1 Microbacteriaceae bacterium | reverse complement strand
GCGGCAGCCTTCTCGAAGTCTTGATCTTCGATGGCCTTCTCTTTGTCGGCTCGCACCGAGGCAATTTTCTCGTCAAACTCCCGCAGCTCGGGTGGGCTCGACAGAATCGACAGTCGCAGACGGGCGCCAGCCTCATCAATCAGGTCGATCGCCTTGTCTGGCAAGAAGCGATCTTGCACATAGCGGTCAGCCAGGTTCACTGCGGCCACAATGGCACCGTCGGTGATTGACACCTTGTGGTGCGCCTCGTAGCGGTCGCGCAGGCCCTTCAGAATGTTGATCGCGTGCGGCAACGAAGGCTCACCCACCATAATCGACTGGAAGCGCCGCTCAAGAGCCGCATCCTTCTCGAAGTGCTTGCGGAACTCATCAAGCGTCGTCGCGCCGATCGTCTGCAGCTCACCGCGAGCCAGCATTGGCTTCAGAATGTTGGCCGCGTCGATAGCACCTTCGGCAGCACCGGCACCCACGAGCGTGTGAATCTCGTCGATGAAGATGATGATGTCACCGCGGTTGCGAATCTCCTTGGTCACCTTCTTGAGGCGCTCCTCGAAGTCGCCGCGGTAGCGGCTGCCGGCGATCAGCGACGACAGATCAAGCACATAGACCTGCTTGTCTTTCAGCGTCTCGGGCACCTCACCGGCGACAATAGCCTGGGCCAGGCCTTCAACCACCGCAGTCTTGCCCACACCCGGCTCACCGATCAGCACGGGGTTGTTTTTGGTGCGACGAGAGAGGATCTGCATGACCCGCTCGACCTCTTTTTCACGGCCGATCACCGGGTCAAGCTTGCCCTCGCGAGCAGCCTGAGTGAGGTTGCGACCGAACTGGTCGAGCACCTGCGAGCCCTTCACCTCGGCCTGCTGCTCGGGAGCGCCGACCGTGGCGGTCTCCTTGCCAGCCTGGTAACCGCTGAGCAACTGAATCACGGTCTGGCGCACGCGGTTGAGGTCTGCACAGAGCTTCACGAGCACCTGCGCCGCAACGCCCTCACCCTCGCGAATGAGACCGAGCAAAATGTGCTCGGTGCCGATGTAGTTGTGGTTGAGCATCTTCGCCTCTTCTTGGGCGAGCACAACAACGCGTCGGGCGCGATCGGTAAATCTTTCGAACATCTTTCCTCCATGCGGTCACACAGGTTCGGTCTGCCTGCGCGACACTTACCAACAGACTACGAGGCGCAGCCCGGGTTTTGGCCAGTGTTCGCCGTGGGCGTCAACAAGTTCGCCCCCACTTCGCCGAGAGCAATTTCCGGCAGAAACGATGCGCAATGACGAGGATCAGAGCCCGACTACTGCAGGGCAGACGTGAGGCGCGCGAGCCCGTCCAGCAGCTGCGAGCGCAGCCGCTGCTGCTCCCACTCCTCGAGCGTGAGTTCGCGCGAGTTTTCGTGGTAGTACTCGATGACCTCATCAAGCTCACGCACAAAGGACTCGCCATAGACCACCATCGACACCTCCATGTTGAGGTTGAATGAGCGCTGATCCATGTTTGATGAACCGACCACAGCCACATGATCATCAATGGTGAAGTGCTTTGAGTGCAGAATGTAGGGCGGGCGATACATGAAGATGCGCACCCCCGCCTTCAAGAGCTCTTCGTAGTACGAGCGCTGCGCGTGATAGACAACCGCCTGGTCACCAATCTCTGACACGAACAGCTCGACCTCGACGCCGCGAGCGGTAGCCGCGCCGAGGGCGTGCATGATGGCGCCCTCAGGAATAAAGTACGGGCTCGTAATGCTGATGCGCCGTTTCGCCGTGTAGAGCAGCGAGACGAAGACCTGCAGGTTATTCTCTCGGCCGAACCCGGGCCCGCTCGGCAACACCTGGCAGTCCAGCTCACCGGGGGTGTGAAAGTCGATGTCACCGTCGAGCAGCCCGCGGATCGGCTCGCCGGTCTCGACGTACCAATCGCTCAAGAACACGGCTTCGAGCCCTATGGCTGCGGGGCCCTCCACG
>JAAZFP010000224.1 GCA_012511645.1 Microbacteriaceae bacterium | reverse complement strand
CTGCTGGCGTGTGACCGGTCTGCCACCCGTGAGGAGATACAGAAGCAGTATCAGGTGCGATCTCGGTTCATGCACCCGGATCGCTTCGCTGACCGGCCGGCGGCTGAGAAGGAACTTGCGTCGGAGGAGTTCAAGCGGCTGACGCTAGCGCGTGACACGCTGATCGACTCGTGGGGATCGTGGAACACTTCGGGAATTGCGGGCCGGCCGACCGCATCGAGCACATCCTCGGCATCGGCTTCAGCCGGCCGCACTGGGGCGCGTGGACCCGGCGCGAGTGCTTCTGGAGCGCAGAGCGGGTCGCGTGGGCACTATCGTTCTTCACAACACCAGCAAGCGAGGTCGGGGCCAGCACCTCAGCGCGGCGCGGACATCGAAAAGACGATTTTTGTGGATGCCGAGTGATCGACCAAGGCGAGTCCATTCAGGTAACGACCGCGGTTGGCTCGGTTCGTGTGCGCATTCCGAAGGGGATGGCTCTGGGCGGCAAGCTTCGGGTGCGAGAACGCGGGTTGCCTGGAATCAATGGCGGCAGGCCTGGCGATCTCTATGTGTGGGTGGAGGCGAAAGCGCCCGTGCACTCCCCATATCGTGCGGGCCGCTCGCATGCACCACGATCGACAAACGGGCGTTCACGGCAACGGGCCCGCAGCTCTTCGGCGGTATGGCCCTGGTCGATCGTAGGGGTAGCGGTGCTCATGGTGGTTGCCGCGATTGGCCTGAACGCGGAGGCCGACAGTGCCGCCGCCCCGTTCGCGGATACGCAGATCTCGGAGTTCTCGTTTCTTGCTCCGCTGGATGCCGAGTGCGCCCCGGAACAGACCTGCTGGATCTTCGAGGTGACCGCTCAGACAAGCTGCCACCACGCGTGGGCAACCGTGGGATTGTACGTCACTGAGTCGGCGACCGATCCGGTGGTGTCACGAGATGTTGCGCTCTCGCTGACCGCGAATGTACCGGCTCAGCTCACCGTGGTGACCCAGGCGAACGACCCGCCATTCGCAGCGGTTGATGCACTCAGATGCGCCAATACAAGCGGATGAGTGGGGAGGCGTGCCCCAACTCATCGATTGAACAGTGCCCCCGGAGGGATTCGAACCCCCGACCTTCGGTACCGGAAACCGGCGCTCTATCCCCTGAGCTACGGAGGCGCACCGCACAAGCCTACCGCACGTCGAGCGTGGCTCTGGCACTCTGCCCGTTCTGCTCCTGAGAAACCCCGTGAGACCGCGGCTGGGTTCTCGGGTAGGGCGTAGCGGCTAGAATTGTCGCTTGTGACGCCACAAGAACTCGCCGCCCAGATCGCCCGTATTCTCTCGACCATTATCGATGGTCGAGCGCTCGACGATGATGCATCGCTGACCGTCACCGAAGCAGACACTCAGGTCGAACGACCGCGCAACCGCGACCACGGTGACTGGGCCTCGAACGTGGCGATGAAGTTTGCGAAGCGCCTCGGTGAGAACCCGCGCGTGCTCGCCGAACAGGTGGCCACCGAGATCGCCGCGATTGATGGTGTGGCTTCCGCCGAAATTGCGGGGCCGGGGTTCATCAATATCACCCTCGACGCTGCAAGCGCAGGGGAGACTGCGAGGGTCATCGTGACCGAGGGCTCACAGTACGGTCGCGGCGCGGCGCTCGAAGGCCAGCACATCCATCTCGAGTTTGTGAGTGCGAACCCGACGGGCCCGTTGCACCTCGGCCACACCCGGTGGGCGGCACTCGGCGATTCCCTGTCGCGCGTGCTGCGGGCCGCTGGCGCTGAGGTGACGAACGAGTACTACATCAACGACGCTGGCGCCCAGATGGACAAGTTTGGTCGCTCGGTGCTTGCTGCCGCGCTCGGTGAGCCGGCGCCAGAAGACGCTTACCCTGGCGAATACATTCACGAGCTTGGCGCAAAGGTGCTCGAGCAGATCCCAGATCTTGCAGCTCAGGCTGCCGAGGATCGCGCTGCCGCGCTGTCGCTCGCACAGGAAGCTGCTTACCAGCAGCAGCTTGCTGAGATCAAAGACTCGCTTGAGCGGTTCAATGTGCACTTCGATGTGTTCTTCTCAGAGCGTACCCTGCATACCGCGGGCGCTGATGGCACCCCGAGCCCGATCGAGGGGTCGGTTGATCGGCTGCGCGAGCAGGGGCACGTCTATGAAGACGACGGCGCGATCTGGGTACGAACGACGACATTCGGTGACGATAAGGATCGCGTGTTTACGCGTGGCAACGGCATCTACACCTACTTTGCGGCAGACGCGGCCTACTATCTTTCAAAGAAAGACCGAGGCTTTGGCGAGAAGATTTACCTGCTCGGTGCCGATCACCACGGCTATGTGGGTCGGCTCACCGCAATCGCCGGTGCTGCTGGCGACGACACCGAGCGTGACATCACGGCGCTCATCGGTCAGCTCGTCAACCTGAACGGTGCAAAGCTGTCAAAGCGGGCGGGCAATATCGTTGAGCTCGATGATCTGCTCGAGTGGCTTGGCAGTGACGCGCTGCGCTACTGGTTGGCGCGATACCCTGCCGATTCTCCGTTGTCGCTCGACGGCGAAAAGCTGCGCAGCCGCACCAACGATAACCCGGTGTTTTATGTGCAGTACGCGCACGCTCGCACCCGCGCGGTCGACCGCAACGCCGAAGCCGCGGGCATCGACCGCAGCGCCTTCGAGCCGGCGCAACTCACGCACGACACCGAGACCGAACTGCTCGGCAAACTGCAGCAGTACCCTGCGATCGTCGCTGGTGCCGCTGACCTGCGCGAACCCCACCGCATCGCTCGCTACCTCGAAGAGCTGGCCGCTGACTATCACCGCTGGTATGACAACTGCCGGGTGATTCCGCAGGGCGAAGACCCCGTGACCGATCTGCATCGCACCAGACTGTGGCTGAATGATGCGGCCGGTCAGGTCATTCGAAACGGGCTTGACCTGCTCGGCGTGAGCGCGCCCGAACGCCTATGACCGAACCTGCGGTCGATGTGCCGATGGCCGCCACTGTTACTCCAGTGAAACGGCGGCCCAGGTGGTGGTTGCGCATCCTGAGCGTGTTGGTGGTGCTGGGGCTGCTGCTGGCTGGGACAGAAGTCGCGCTGAGAGCGATCATCCCCGGCATTATCGCGACCTCGATTCGCGACAGCTTCGGGCTCTCGGTCGAACAGCCAATAGACGTTGATCTGCAGGGTTCAGCGCTGCTGCCCGCACTCAGTGGGCGGGTCGGTCGTGTCGATGTGACGGTGCCAAACGTTGAGGTCGTCGACGGCATCCACGCGACATTGCAGGCCAGTGCAGACTCGATGCCGTTTGATCCCACGACCGGCGACATCGATGCCGCGACTGCCTCAGTGACCGTCTCCTCGCGCAGTCTTGGCCAGGTCGTAAGCCTTGCGACGAATGACCTTGCTGACATCGGTGAAATCGTGGGTAGTGAGGTGCGCGTTGGCACCCAGTTGAGTTTGTTTGGGTTCGATGTGCCGTTCACCGCGCTGCTCGCGCTGTCGGTCAGCGATGGTGAGTTGCGTGTTGAACCGACCGCGGTGCAGGTCACGGGATTCGATTTCAGTGTTGAAGAGCTTCGCAATCTCACCAGCGGGCCAATAGCCGAGCTGTTGAGCCCGCATCTCATTTGTGTGAGTGACCGCATTCCGAAGGGCATCACGCTCACCGATCTGACGGTGCAGGAGCGGCTGGTGGCTCCGCAGGCCAGCCTCACCCTCTCGGTTGCGCTCGCGCCAAATATTCTCAGCGATCCAGCGCAGCTTGAGATGGGAACCTGCGAGAATGCGTGACAGCTAGACTTGATCGGGTGACCGACCTGAACACCATCGATACGCGTGTCTTTCCTGTGAATTCGCGACGGGGCCGTCAGTGCGGTCGGTTGAAGATTGCCGACATCGCAGCGACCGACCTTGCAGCCGAATTTGGCACCCCGCTCTATGTCGTTGATGAGCAGAGCGCGCGCGATCGTGCTCGACATGTGCGTGAGGCTCTGCAGCGCGAGTTTGCGAGAGTGGGAACGCACGCGAAGGTGTACTACGCCGGCAAAGCGTTTCTCTGTGTCGAGGTCGCGAAATGGATGGCCGAAGAGGGTCTCAACATCGACGTTGCGAGCGGGGGAGAGCTCGCGGTTGCGCTCGCTGCTGGGGTAAACCCCGCCAGCATTGGGTTCCACGGCAATAACAAGAGTGACGTCGAGATTGCCCGCGCAATTGCTGCGGGAGTGGGCACGAGCGTGCGCGACAGTGAACAAGAGATTGAGCGAGTCGCCGAGGCAGCGCGAGCCGCGGGGGTGCGGCAGTCGGTGCGGTTGCGTATCAACAGCGGCGTGCACGCGGGCGCCCACGCGTTTCTTGCAACCGCGCACGAGGATCAGAAATTTGGTCTGCCCCTGTCGCGAACGGTTACGCTTGCCGAGCGAATCGCAGCCCATGACAGTCTGCGTTTTCTTGGCTTGCACTGCCACATTGGGTCTCAGATCTTTTCGAGCGACGCATTCCGCGAGTCTGCCCGCCGCATGATTGGTCTCTATGCTGAGCTTGCCGAGCGGCTTGGCTCACCGGTGCCAGAGCTGAATCTCGGCGGTGGTTTCGGCATCGCCTACACGCCGGATCAGGCTGACGAGGCGCCAGACATGGATCAGCTCGCCGCCGAGCTTGCAGATATCGTTGCGTTGACGTGTCGTGAGGCCGGGATCGCGGTGCCGACCGTGGCGTTTGAGCCGGGTCGTTCGCTGATCGGGCAGGCTGGCGTCACCCTGGACACCGTCGGCACGACGAAGATGGTGCAATTGGCTGAGAGCGATGCCGGAGCAGGTGATCCTGAGGACCTTGGTTTCGCCGAACGGCTCTATGTCAGTGTGGATGGCGGCATGAGTGACAATGCGCGCCCTGCCCTCTACGGCGCCGACTACCATGTGCGGTTGGCGAACCGTTCGAGCGATGCGACTTCGCAGCTCGTGCGGGTCGTGGGGAAGCACTGTGAATCTGGCGACATTGTGGTGCAGCGCGACGTGCTGCCAGCTGACGTGGCGCCCGGCGATATGCTCGCGGTGGCGGCCACCGGCGCTTACTGCTATTCGCTCTCGAGCAATTACAATTATGTGCCGCGACCAGCGGTAGTCGCGGTGCGAGACGGTGCCGCGAGAGTAATTGTGCGCGGAGAGACCGAAGCTGATCTGCTTGCGCGAAGTGTGTGACATCAGCGCTCGATGATGAACGTGTGAAGACCCTCAAACGAAACTGGAGAACAACAAGGTGAACGGATACCGCGACCTCCGCGTCGCACTGCTCGGAGGCGGCTCGGTCGGCGCACAAGTGGCGCGACTGCTGCTTGAGCAGGGCGATGAGCTGGCCGCACG
>JAAZFP010000223.1 GCA_012511645.1 Microbacteriaceae bacterium | reverse complement strand
TTCACCATGGTGTGTGCGGTGGTTGGCCCGAACCCGAGAATGTCACCGAAGAACCACTTGGCGGCGTGCTTTGCGGCGCCCCACAAGCCCTCTTGCTGGGGTGCGCTGTGAGAGGGCCACAGTGCCTCGTCGGTGCGAAAGACGACGACATCGCCGGGTTGCGGGTCGTCGGCGAGGCGATTGACGAGGATCCGGTCGCCGACTTCGAGGGTCTGCTCCATTGAGCCCGATGGCACCGCAAAAAGTTTCACAACAAACGTCTGCAGCAGTGCGAGCACGATCACTGCTGCGAGAAGGTGCATGAGCGGGTGCCCGACGATGCGTCTGGCTCTTGACTTCTGGGCGGTGGCGGTTGGGGTGCTCATGCTGGGGCGCCCTCGACACCGAGTGCAACGGCGAACCTGTCTGCGATTTCGTCGCAGAGCCCGCTGATTTGTTGGGCGACACGCAGGTGGGTCTGCGGGCTGCGGCGGTAGGGGTCTTCTACGTCGTCGTGATCGCTGGGGGTGCGCAGCGGCCTGGCTGCGTGGGCCTCGGCGATCAGCCGTTGCAGGCGGCGGCTGATGCGGGTCTGGCGGCGCAGGGGAGTGCTAGGGGCTTCGAGTGCACCCGAGCGCCTGAGCTGGTCGATGAGGTCGGCGAGCTCGACGAGTGTGAAGCAGCGCGAGCCGACGCTCGGCGCAAGCTGGGTGATCTCGTCGCGTTGTGCCCGGGTCGCCGTGACGATCACGTGGGCGTTCTCGGCATGTGATGGTTCGAACTGGCGTGAACGGTGCGAGTCGAGGTCGGTGTTGAGCCTGCGAGAGAGATCGAGAACGAGCGGGTCGGCGGGGGCGTCGATGAGTGCGCCGGTGCCCGAACTTGACACCGTGATGAAGTCGGCTGTCGCCCCGAGGGCTTCGGTGAGCGCGTGCAGGTGGTTTCGCAGCAGCCCCGCCATGAGTGGAGAGCGGCAAATATTGCCGGTGCAAATCGTCAGCACAGAGAACCCGTAGGGGTCGAGGCTGACCTGCGGTGCTTCACCGGTGGCTTCGGTGGCGAAGAGTGCGTTCAGCTGCAGATCGAGCTGCGTTTCGTTCTCTTGCGCCACACCAGCATGCTATCTGGTGGGCTTGGGAGGTGTTTGAAGTCGCGGTTATCCGCAAACGATAGAGGCCCGCACGAAATCAAATCGGATTCGTGCGGGCCTCTAGGGCGCTCTGCGCGTTGTTGCTTAGAGCAGGTTCAAACTGACAGGCATGATGAGCGGCGAGGTTGCTGCGGTGCCAACCTGCGTTCCGTTCTTGTCGAACAAGCTCAGGGAGACCTTATAAGTCACGATGACGCCCACACCAAGAATTCCACTGTTGGTGAGCCCGAAGGTCACAGGCACTTGCAGGCTATCGTTGCCGGCGATCGAGGTGTTTGGCACAGAAATGCTTTGAGTCGTTTCGTACGCGCTCGCCAGAGCCGGAATCACGGTATGTAAAGTCTCGACCCGACCGGTCACGAGTGAGGAATCGCCCTGAACTGAGTAGACAC
>JAAZFP010000222.1 GCA_012511645.1 Microbacteriaceae bacterium | reverse complement strand
GCCACTCCCTCCGCATCGCTTGGCTCCGAAGAGACGGGCACCGGCGCTACCACCAGCACCGAAGAAAAACTCGATGTACTCGTCGGCTCGATTCGCATTCGCCGGGATCGCCCCTCGCGCACCCCACGAGTGTGGTCGGTCGAACCGTATGCGCGGCCAGAGAGACGGGAGACTGCCGGCCGCCGCAGGGCCACCCCGCCAGTGAGAAACTATGCGAAGTTGCGTGGTGTTGATCTTGCGAGCCTCCCGTCGACGTGCGATCCCGCAACCCGAGCCGACATTGACGCATACCTTGCGCGTCAGCACTCAAACCAACCCAGCGACATCCCGTTCGAGGCCGAGCCACGCCGTGAACGCGTGCAGGGGCTTCGCAAGCACACTGCTGCGGCAATGGTGAAAAGTTACACCGAGGTTCCGCACGCAACCGTGTTTCTCGACGTTGACGTCACCGAGACGCTGAAGCTGGTTCAAGACCTCAAGAGTTCGGCGAAGGATGGGGACGCTCCCACGTTTTTGAGCCTGGTCGCGAGAGCGGTGCTTCGCGCCTGCCACAGAGTGCCAACGGCAAATGCCATGTTCGATGCTGCCGCGGGTGAGATCGTCTATCACCCGCACATACACCTTGGCATCGCGATGGCCACACCAAAGGGCCTCGTGGTGGCGAGCGTGGATCACGCCGACAACTTGACGGCCTCGCAGCTTGCTCAGGCAATCACCGACAAGCGCGAGCGCGCTCAGACCGGCACCCTGACGCCGGCCGAGCTGACAAGCTCGACGATCACCATTTCAAACGTCGGCGTGTTCGGGGTCGATGCTGGAGTGCCGATCATCAATCCGGGCGAGTCGGTGATCCTCGCCGTGGGCACCGTGCGCAAGAAGCCGTGGGAATATCAGGGCGAGATCGCACTCCGCGAGGTGCTCACCCTCTCCGTCTCGTTCGATCACCGGTTGATCGATGGCGCCGAGGCGAGTGCATTCATCACCGCCGTTGGCGAGGTACTCGAGGCTCCGGGCCGCGCGCTGGCCGGCTGAACGACACTCAGCAGCGGGCCCCTTCCTCCAGCAGTTTGAGAATGGCCTCATGCTCGTTGCGTCTCATTGCTGCGTTCTATTGAACGGCTCGCGTGACACGCAAATGTACCTCGATGCCCGCCTCGTTGAGCGCGTCGACGAGAGCCCCAGTTCGAACTAAGAAGTCGTAGCCGAATGAAAGGTGAACACTGTCGACACCCTTCATCCCCTCAACCGGATCGACGGAGTCGACATGCGCAGCTGCACGTTCGGCCAGCAAAGAGAGCTTATGGGCATCGCCAAATGCAAAGATGCTGCCCCGCTCGTCAATGTCATCGAGCTGAAGCACGTTCATAAAAATTGGCGCGTCTGCGTGCGGCGGGGGCACGCTGCCGAGGCGTCGAAACAGGTCGACGTCTATGAACTCGTGGTCGTGCACCAAGGTGTAGCCGTATGCAGCGACCCCGGCACTGTTAAGCGCATCGACGAAACGCGCGAGATCGTTCTCGCTGTAGTCGTGTTCTGAGAACGTCAGCAACGCATTCGGCTGCCCGTTGGCATCAATGCCTGTAGGTCGTGCTTCAAGGCCTTGCCGTCGCAACGCCACTACAACGTCGACAAGAGACGTCTCGGGCCAAGCGTGTATCTGCAACACGTTCGAACCGAAAGGCCGAACAAGCGCGAAAATTTGGTCGGGTGCGGTGTGAACGAGGCTCATGTTTCACATTTTGACAGCCACCACTGACACCTGTGCCTCGATCTCGTCCAGGCTTGTCCAAAGCACCGCCAACCACCACGGTCGACACACGTGTATCAATAAACTCTCATGTGCAGGCTTTAGAACCAGTCGAATCAGGTCGGAGATGTATGCAACAGCAGACCGCATATGCAGCCCCAGTTAATCGAGTTTCTGCAGGCGCACTCGCACAGTTACGCACGACAACACTTGACCTCGAGACTCGCCTTATCGCGCAGCTTCACAAGCGCAACGGCTTCGCAGATGAAGCCCTCGTTCGCTCATTCGTGCACTCATTGCAGTCAGATCTCGAGGCTCGGATAGAAGAATTGCAGCGCTGGGATGGCAAGAACGGTCTTGCCGTTCGGGGCTCCAAGGCAAGCGATCTCACACTTGCGAATGCGACGAGTTGGGCAGTTTGGAGCGAGCAGCGCACACTGTTGCCGCAGTCGACCAACATGTTTGAAGGCAAAAGGCCAGTCGCACAAGAGACGCTCGCAGACGTTGCCGATGATGACCCGCGGTGGGCCGATCTGCTCGAGAAGATTCACGCCGATGTCTTCTTCATCAGCATCAACTGGGGTAGCGCGAAGCGCGGCCTGCCTATCACGCCCAGAAGCTACCGCTTCGATACTGACTTTTTGAACTTTCACGAGAACGTGCCCCATCGAAACACCCGAGATGCGCTGCTGAATCGATTCGAGCGATTCATCGCCCCATTTACTGATGAACAGGGCACCGAACCCTTTTGCGCGTCTCACCTTTCGGGGCTCTTCGCAATTGAGGGTGTAGCGATGGGTTGATGGCTTCGGGCGCGTCGTTGCCGGGATAGAGGTCGAGGTCTCCCAAGGATGGAAGTTCTCACACTCACCGTCCGGAAGACCTCGACGTGTCCAACGCTACCTTTGATCGCCCTGATCTGACGACTTTCACACGCCTTGACGAGCTCGGTCTGGAGGTTGTCGGTCAACGTCGAGAGCCGGATCGGACCGTGCTCGAGTGTCGCGTGGTCGAGCCGGATCAGTGGTGTCGACGCTGTGGCTGCGAGGGCTCGCCACGGGACTCGGTGACCCGGCGGCTTGCCCACGAGCCGTTCGGGTGGCGCCCCACGGTCCTGCAGATCCGCGTGCGCCGCTACCGGTGCACCGGATGCGGACATGTGTGGCGACAAGACACGAGCCAGGCAGCGAACGCGCGATCGAAGCTCTCCCGGCGCGCGTTGCAGTGGGCGCTGTGCGGGATCGTGGTCCAGCACCTGACCGTCGCGCGCGTGGCCGAGGCGCTGGCCGTGTCCTGGAACACCGCGAACACGGCCGTGCTGGCCGAGGGCAAGCGTGTGCTTATCGATGACCCGACACGGTTCGACGGAGTACGCATCATCGGGGTCGATGAGCACGTGTGGCGGCACACGCGACGCGGCGTCTACACGTCAATCGCTTTCACCGACCGGCTGGTCGACGAGGGCATCGACCCCTCGGTCGGATCCGTCGGTTATGCCTACGACAATTCCCTCGCGGAGTCGCAGATCGGGCTCTACAAGTCTGAACTCATCCACCACGAGGGTCCATGGCGGGACGTCGATCAGGTCGAGGCGGCGACCGCATCCTGGGTGCTCTGGTTCAACACCGAACGCACCCACGGCTCCATCTACGACCTCACACCCCTCGAGGTCGAACAACTCGACTACGCTCGCAACGAACCGGTCGAACGAGCCGGCTGACACCAGCAAAACACTCTCCGGACATGCCGGGGCGAGTCACTTCAGTGACGACAGCATGGTGAAACAATTCGGCTTGGCACTCGCCGTCGGAATTCTCATCGATGCATTCCTGGTTCGCATGACCCTGGTCCCGGCTCTCATGTCGGTGCTTGGACGAGTTGCGTGGTGGATACCAAAATGGCTGGACAAGGCCTTACCGAACCTCGACATTGAAGGCGACCGCCTTGCAGCACACCTTCGAGAGCGAGAAGCGCAACCTCATGCTCAGGGGGTAGAGCTCCCCAAATCGTGATAATCGATCTTGGAATCTGTCAGATTGGTCAGCAAGACCCCGGTTTGTTTAGATACCCTGGGGGGTATGAAAAAGTGTTTTGTTTCCGTCGATCGTTTTATTCCTGTAGATGCCCAGAAGATCTTTGATCTCGTCGCGACCCCGACCGAGCATCCGCGCATTGACGGGTCGGGCACGGTGCAAACCTCGAACGTGCAGGGGCCGGAGAGGCTTTCTCTGGGTGACACTTTCTCGGTCGACATGAAATTCGGTGCGAAATATCGCATGACCAACACCGTCGTGGAGATCGAGGAGGGGCGCCTGATTGCTTGGAAGCCGGGCGGCGACTATGTGTGGCGCTACCGCTTCTCCCCGGTCGAGGGAGGCACGGTCGTTACCGAGGAGTGGGACGCGAGCAGTTCAAAGCGTTGCTTCATGATGAGACTTCTCGGCTTCCCCCGCCGAAATCGTCGCGGCATTACGCAAACCCTTGCACGCATTCACACCATCGTCGCCCCACATTAGGTAGCTTTCAGAGACCTGATCCCTTCGCGTCGCCACTGAGCCGCGTATTCAACATTGCGCCACCCGCACCCAATTCGAGAGTTGCCACCATGAACGATCACCATGAGACTGAGCAAGACGCCGTCCCCCAATCGGCCGCAGAAATTTGGGAATCTCGCTACGCTGACTCCGACCGCGTCTGGACGGGGAAGGTCAATGGCGTACTCGCCGACATAGCAGGCGCGCTTGCGCCCGGCAACGCCCTCGACCTCGGGTGTGGAGAGGGCGGCGACGCGGTCTGGCTCGCGCAGCAAGGCTGGCATGCCACGGGTGTTGACCTCTCCCCCACCGCGGTTGAGCGTGGCCGCAGGGCTGCTCAATCCGCAGGCATCCCCGCGAGTGCACTCAACCTCATCGCTGCCGACCTTGCGACGTGGGAACCGTCGCAGACCTATGACCTTGTCACCTGTTCCTACTTGCATTCGTGGCCGATCTCGTTTCCCAGAGATGAGATTCTACGTCGCGCTACCGACTACGTCGCGCCCGGAGGCCACCTGATTGTTACCTCGCACGCGGAAGCCCCACCATGGGCGAATGCAGCGCACCATACGGATCACGAGTTTCCGACCCCAGAATCCGAACTCAACGCGCTCGAACTCGAGCCGCACAAGTGGGAGATCATTACGAGCGAACTTCGAACTCGTGAGACTGTCGGCCCAGACGGAAAGACAGCCGTGCTGAGAGACGTGGTGATCCACGCCCGTCGCATCGAATAATCTTGAGCGCCATGGGTGAGCGGAGGCGAGAGCCACTCGGTTTTCAGGCGAGGGCTTTTGCCTTAAGGCTCAGGCTGTTTCGTAGACGCGAATCTCTGGGTTGGCCTGCAGCAGCGGGCCAGGATCACCCGCGACACCCTTGGTGAACAACTCGGAGGTGAGGGAGGCCGGCGCGTTCGCGGCGGTTTCGAATCTAGGGTGGTCTGCTTGCATTAACACCCGGCGGCTACTGCCAGCAGGTACGGGGCATTTACGGAGATGACGGCCGTCACAAGCATCATGACATAGGCTCCGGCCGCTATCGCAAGAGCGATGCTCTCTGGCGGCCGGGGTTCACCGATCAGCAGTCTCACCCGTTCCGACCCGGCCGCATGCAGCACCGCTGATCGGGGGTGTGAAGCTTCACCTATGATGCGGGTGGGTGTGCCGAGTTTGAGGAGTGCGCTAGCGAGAGCGGTCGTGCCAGTTTCGCGTTTCGCTGCATGATCGGCAGCGATCTCGAGATAGTGGGGAGCGGCATCGCGTGCGGCCTGGATCAGGGGAACGCGTCGGAAGAAATGGGTGGCACCGTTGAGAAGTGCGAGTAACAAGTGGTGACGCTGCCGAAGGTGCGCCTCTTCGTGGTGAAGTACTGCGGCGAGCTCGCCCGGTGAGAGTGACGAGGCAGCACCACGCGAGAGCACGATGCCCCCAGTGCCGCGTGGGAGGGAAAACGCGAAGCAGCCGTCGTCGTCCACGACGCTGACCCGATACCCGAGCATCGTCACCTCGCGGTTCGCGTCACCAAGACGCTCGACTATACGGCGGCGTGCCTGCCGGAGGAGCGAGAACTCATGCCAGAGGCCGACCGCGACCAGACCCCCACCAATCAGCGGGAGCAGGAGCGGCAGGAGAGGTGGGATTGCGACCGACACGAGTGAGTCGCTGAAGGGTGTCGCTGCGGCGAGGCACTGCCCGCACACCGCGGCGGCGTCTGCGGGTAGCCACGCGGGGCCACGGCTGATCCAAGCCACCACTGGCCCGAGTGCAAGTAGGGCGGCGATCCAGATAAGTGCGGTCGCAGAGACCGAGGTCGCAGCGAAACGCGGCACTGTCGCCAACGCTGGTGCCGCCTGTCTCAGCAACCAGGGGCCACCGAATGCGGCAGCGAGCAGCACGACCCCGAGCAGGGCCACCACAAGTACTGCCGTCATTCGCTGCCTTCGGCATCACCGTGGTCGAGCAACCTCCGCAGCAACTCGCGATCGGAATCTGTGAGGGTGTTGACAAAATGCAGCATCGACGCTGCCCGGTTACCACTCGCCTCGAGCGCATGCTCGATACGGCGCACGGTGAGCTCCTCACGGGCAACGCAGGCAAAATATCGGGTCGCATGCCCCTCTTTGCGTGCGCAGACGAGTTCTTTCTTTTTCAGGTTCGACAGCACCGTCGCGATTGTTGTATACGCCGGCTCGGTGGGGAGACTGGTGATGAGTTCTCGAACGGTGAACTCACCCCCCGCCCAGAGCAGCTCCATAATCTGCGTTTCTAGGGCCCCCAATCGCGTCGGCACGTCCTCGCGACCTGCGGGATCCTGCGCAAGCGCTGCGGTCACCGAACCAGCTCCAATCGATCGGTCTTCGTGACCGGCATCGGGCAGGCGACTTGGTCGCGCAGCCGCCAGAGCAATGCAGCACCCGTGAGCAGCATCGCAGCCAGCGCGAGAAAGGGCTGCACTGGCGCGAACCAGGTAATCGCACCCGAGTACCCCAAGGCCAACAATGCGATCTTGTTGCATACCGGGCACCCTACGGCGAACCACGCCAGCATGCTCCCAGCAATGCCCATGCGAGCCGAGCGCTTCTCGACCTTTTCGTTCCCAGCTGGAGCCTCGATGGGTTCGGCCTCAGAAACCTCGCCTGACGGGCGCACATACGTGGTGAGCAGCATTCCGGTGAGCACTGACGTGATCACCCACACCGGATAGTTCCACCAGACCGGCTCGATATCGCGCGCAAACCACGGGTTCGGGATGAGGACCGTGACGATACCGATGAGGAGCCCGAACGCCACGGATGCCACGGCCGCGATTCGCCATTGCCGTGGTGTCCATGCGCGAAGAGCTTGGCCTGCGAAACCCACGGTTGCCTTGAGCCCCAGAGAGTTGCTCTGACGTTTCACAGTTTCTCCTCGCGCAGCATGATTACTATGATTCATAGTTGACTATAGACCATAGTCGATTTGGTTGATGTTTCGCGAGAGTCAGCCGAATCAATACATAGCCCCGATTCTCAGGAGCCCGACGAGTTGAACTCGACACAGACCAAAGCAAAGGCCAAGACCAGAACCAAGCGTATGAACGCGACAGTTCCGCTCATTATCTTTGGCCTGATCGCGGTGCTTGTCCTCGTCGTGTTTTTACTCTCGCAGACGTCAGGAAGTCAGCAGGGCGACGCCGCTGCCTCGCAAACCAGCGAAGCGCAAGGCGAGTCTGAGGCGCCAGACCTGACTCAGTTTGAACGCCGCGATGCGGGTGACCTACTGGCTGCTGGCCCGGTTGACGCGCCCGTTGGCATGATCGTCTTCTCCGACTACCAGTGCCCGTACTGTGCACAGTGGAACCAGCAAACCCTCCCGACCATGATGGAGTACGCCGAGCGCGGGGACTTGCGCATCGAGTGGCGAGACCTCAACGTCTTCGGCCCGGAGTCCGAGCGCGCCTCTCTCGCCTCGTATGCAGCCGCCCTGCAAGGCAGATTCTGGGAGTATCACGAAGCGCTCTACGCGAACGGTGAGAAGCGCGCTGCGAGCGAGCTCAGCGAAGAATCCCTCATCGCGCTCGCTGGTGAACTCGGTCTCGACACCGACCAGTTCGCCACAGACCTCGTTTCTGATGAGACGCGCGCTGAGATCGAACGCAACCAGAAGCTCGGCTTCTCGCTCGGCGCAGCCTCAACACCGGTGTTCCTGCTTGGTGGTGTGCCGATCTCTGGAGCGCAGCCGACCGAAGTGTTTGTGCAGGCCTTTGAAGGCGCGCTCGCAGGGCAGGGTTAACCAGGTGGATATCGGCCTTGTTACCGCGTTTCTTGGTGGTACGCTCGCGATCTTGAGCCCGTGCGGGGCGCTGCTGCT
>JAAZFP010000221.1 GCA_012511645.1 Microbacteriaceae bacterium | reverse complement strand
TCGCCGACCTGCACGAGAGTCGCAGGCGCGGCTTTGCGATCGACAATGGCGAGCAAGAGATCGGGGTGCGCTGCATCGCGGTGGCGCTGCCCGGGGTGCACCCTCCCGTCGCGGTCTCGATCTCGGGGCCCGCGGCTCGCGTCACCGACGCCAAAAGCGCGGGGCTGGTAGATGCGCTGCAGCACGCAGCCACAACGCTTGCCCAGCGGGTGTGAGCGCTCGCGCACCTGCGGCACCTCCCGATACCCTGAAAGGGTGACCAGACGAGAGATGCTGCGGCCGGTTCCCGTGAGTGATCGCGCGTGGCTGCTTGCCGCGCTTGATGACGCACTGCGCGGGGGTGCCCCGGTGCTGCCCGTCGCGCAGGCCCTCGATGAGTCAGTGGTGACCGAGCTGACGAGCACGCAGCTTCCCGACCAGACCGCCGTGCTCATCCGCACCTCAGGGTCGAGCGGCGTCAGCAAGACCGTCGCGCTGTCGGCCGCCTCACTTGAGGCGAGCGCTGCCGCAACGCATGAGACGCTCGGCGGGCCGGGCCAGTGGCTCGTCACGCTTCCTGCCCACCTGATTTCTGGGCTACAAATGCTGGTGCGCAGCAGGCTCGCCGGGACGACGCCACAGTTTTTCGACGGACCGTTTGACCCATCAGCACTGCTGACTGCGTCAGAGCGCATGGATCACGAGCGCCGATATGTGTCACTCGTGCCCGTGCAGCTGTCGCGCCTGCTCGACCTGGCCGAACGCGATCGGGGGGCTGCGGATGCGCTTCGCGGCTTCGCGGCCGTGTTGGTCGGCGGGCAGGCCACGTCGGTCGCGCTGAGACAGCGAGCCCACGATCTCGGGGTGGCCCTGCGCCGTAGCTATGGCATGACCGAGACTGCGGGCGGGTGCGTCTATGACGGCGTTGAGATCGGCGACACCCGGATGCGCATTCGCGGCGGCGAAGTGCAGCTCGCCGGATCATGCCTTGCACTCGGCTATGTGGGCGACGAAGTGCTCACCGCACATCACTTCATCGATGACGAGGGCGAGCGCTGGTATCGCACGGGCGACGCCGGCACCCTGCTCGGCGGCATGCTGACGGTCACCGGTCGCCTCGCCCGGGTGATCATCTCTGGCGGGGTCAATGTCTCGCTCGATGAGGTTGAGCGCGTCGCCCGTGAGGTGCCGGGGTGGCAGCACACGGTCGCGCTGCCAGCTGATCATCCGGAGTGGGGCGAGCGGGGGAGTCTTGTGCGTGAGATTCCGGACAGTGGCGAAGCCGACACCCCCTTTGACGAGCTACGGCAGCTGATCAGAGGGCAGCTGGGCGCGGCCGCCGAGCCCGTCTGGGTGAATGAAACACCCACATTGCCTCGCCTACCCGGCGGCAAACCCGATGTGCAGGGCATCACGCGCTGGGTCAGCGAACTGCGCCAGACCTTTCGCCAGTCCCGCGACTGAGTCCAGAACATAGCGCACGCAGACCTCGAGGCGCCTGAGTCAACCCATCGCGGCCCGCATGCCTGCCGAGAGAAGGCGTCACCGCTCGTTAAGATCGACGCATGACTGCTTCGAAAAATCTGCGCCATTCGGGCAACCCCGCGAAGCGCGCAGCGGCTATGCGGCACCTGCACGAAGACGGCCGCAGCCGCCTCACCTGGGTTGATTGGGTGTCGGGCGCGAGGCTGCGCACCCTGCCGCTGGCGGTTGCGCCGGTCGCAACCGGTGCTGGCATCGCCCACATGATGCAATCGTTCTCGTGGACGCTGACGCTGCTCGCCCTCGCGGTCGCGGTGCTGCTGCAGATCGGCGTGAACTTCGCGAACGACTACAGCGACGGTGTGCGCGGCACCGATGAGCACCGGGTGGGCCCCGCGCGGCTCACCGCCTCAGGCCTCGTGAGCCCGAAGCGGGTGCTGGCAACCGCACTGACCTTCTTCGCGCTCGCTGCCGTCGCGGGTCTTGCCGCAGTGATCATCAGCGGTCGCTGGTGGTTTCTCGCGGTCGGTGCGGTCGCCATTGTCGCCGCCTGGTTCTACACGGGTGGCAAGCGCCCCTACGGGTATGCCGGGCTTGGCGAGCTCGCGGTGTTCATCTTCTTTGGCCTCGTTGCGACCGTTGGCACGGTCTGGCTGCAAAGCGACACGGTGCCACAGGAGTCGTGGATCGCTGCCGCCGGCGTGGGCCTGCTCGCAGTGGCGGTGCTGATTGCCAACAACACCCGCGACATTGACACTGACCGGCTCGCCGACAAGATGACCCTGTCGGCGCGCATGGGCGACCGGGCCTCGCGCATCGTCTTCGCGATCACCGTGCTGCTTCCGTTCGCAGTTCCCGCCGTGCTCATTCCGATTTACCCCGGCATGCTGCTCGTGTTGTTCGCGCTTGTCGGCGCGATTCCGGCGGTGGTCATCATGCTCTGGGCGCGATCCGCGCGTGAAATGGTGCTCTCGCTCGCGCTCACCAGCCTGTCGGCGCTCGCCTACGGCGTGCTGCTCGGTATCGCGTTCGCCTTCTAAACTGAGCTCACCCACAACACCATTCAGCGTCGAATCAGAGGGCACAGGGCATGATCAACGGCAAGGTATCGCACTGGTGGCAGCAGCTCGGATCGCCCGCGCCTCGTGCGGCGCTCCCCGGCAACCTGCACGCTGATGTCGTGATTGTGGGGGCTGGCTACACGGGGCTGTGGACGGCGTACTACCTGAAGCAGGCGAAGCCAGAGCTGCGAGTCGTCGTGATCGAGCAGCGGCACGCCGGTTATGGTGCCTCAGGGCGCAACGGCGGGTGGCTCACCAACTCCATCACGGGTGGGCGCGGGCAGTATGTGGCGTCACACGGCCGCGACGCGGCCGAGCGATTTCAGCGTGAGATGAACGCGACCGTTGACGAGGTGATCCGCGTCACCGAGGTTGAGGACATCGATGCTGACATCAAGCGGGGTGGCGAGTTCAACGTCGCCTACACGCCCGCTCAGGAGAAGCGCATTCGCGAGTTTGCGGCATCCGAGCAGACCTGGCAACATACCGATCTCGAACTGCTCGAGGCACCCGAGGCGACCGCGAAGATCAACATCGCACACACCCGTGCGGCAGTATGGCACCCGCACGCCGCCCGCATTCAGCCGGCCAAGCTTGCGGCAGGTCTCGCCGCGGCCGTTGAGCGGCTGGGGGTCGAGATCTACGAGGGCACCACCGCGGTCGAAATTGCTCCGCACCGCGTGGCGACCGACCACGGCATCGTCACGGCCAACTTCGTGGTGCGCGCAACCGAGGGTTTCACCGCGAACCTGAAGGGGCTGAAGCGCCTCTGGCTGCCCATGAACTCGTCACTCATCGCTACCGAGCCGCTCTCAGCCGAGGTGTGGAATGAGTTGCGCTGGAGCGAGGGCGAGGTGCTCGGCGACTTCGCGCACGTCTACATGTATGCGCAGCGCACCGCCGATGATCGCATCGCCATCGGTGGCCGCGGGGTGCCGTACCGCTACGGTTCACGCACCGACACCGACGGGCAGACCCCCGAGGTGACCGTGGCGACGCTCAGCGAGATCATGCGCCGCTTCTTTCCAGCCACTCGCGGAGCGGCAATCGACCACGTCTGGTCGGGCGTGCTCGGGGTGCCGCGCGACTGGGCCGCAACCGTTGGGCTCGACCGCGAGACCGGCATCGCGTGGGGCGGCGGCTACGTCGGCACCGGCGTGACGAGCACGAACCTCGCGGGTCGCACGATCACCGATCTGATCCTCGGGAATGACAGTGATCTCGTCACCCTGCCGTGGGTGAACCATCGGGTGCGCAGGTGGGAACCAGAGCCGCTGCGGTGGATCGCCACGAAGGGGCTGTATGCCGCCTACGGCATCGCCGACCAGCAGGAACTTGCCGGTCGGGCGACCACCTCACCGATCGCGCATCTCGCCGATGTCGTCACCGGTCGCAGCTAGGTCGACTGGTTCAGCAGCCTCGTCCGATTCGCTCACCTCAACCGACTCGACAGCCTCAATCGCATCATCCTCGAACACATCGTCGGCGGTGCGGTCGCGCATGCGCCAGTCGTAGATGCTCTCTGACGCCACCTCGCGAGGTTTCGACAAAAAGATCACCGATAGCGACAGTGCGACAAAGGTGGCAACAATGGCGGCAAGCCACCACGGCCAGTGCAACACCCAGAGCATCACCGCGAAGGGCACCACAAAGAAGAGGAGTCGCAGGGCGATATACATGGTCCAGGCGGTGCGGGTATTCACGTGCAGAATCTTAACCGCTCAATCTGTGTGGCCTGTGAGGACGACCGACTGAGGCCCCCGGCGACCAGCCGGTGACCAGGGTGCCCGGGTAGCATGGGGGCATGGCTCGGTTCTTGATCATTGGTGTGATCATCGCGGTCGCGTTCATCCTGTACGCACTCGTTGATGCCGCGATGAGCGACCCCTCGCGTGCCCGCGGCGTCTCGAAGCCGGTGTGGGTGGTCATCGTTGTCGTGCTCCCGGTCATCGGTGGGTTGCTGTGGTTCATGATCGGCAAGGGGCGCGGGCCGGCGCCGGCACCAGCCAAGGCGCCAGATGATGATCCTCGATTTGCCAGTGCGAAACTCTCAGACGAAGAGATTGATGCGCATGTCGCAGAGCTTGAGGCTCGCCTGCGCGAGCTCGACGAAGAAACGTTTCCGAGCGTCGATGGCGACGCGGATCAGGCCGCGGGTGACGAGTCCGGCGGTGCCGCGCAGTCAGACACTGCAGCGAAACCAGACACCACCGCGCGTCCAGAGGGCGACGGCACGGGCGAAGCGCGGTGAGCGAGACCCCCGCGGCGTCCTCGCTGTTCGCGACCGCGCTGCTTGCGGCACTTATTGAACAGGGCGTGCGCGATGTGGTGGTCTGTCCCGGGTCTCGCTCGCAGGCGTTGGCGCTCGCTGCGGCTGAGGCCGAGCGGGCCGGGGCGATCCGACTCCATGTGCGGGTTGACGAGCGCTCCGCGGCGTTCTTTGCGCTCGGTGCTGCACGTGAAACGGGCATGCCCGCTCCCGTGATCGTGACGAGCGGCGGCGCGGTGGCCAACCTCATGCCCGCGGTTGTCGAAGCCCACGAGGGCCGGGTGCCGATGCTGCTGCTCACTGCGGATCGCCCCGCAGCGTTGCGCGGCACACGCAGCAACCAAACCACGCGCCAGGCCGGTATCGGTGGTGATTTCACACGCTTGAACCTCGATCGTGCGGTTGATGGGACCTTCGCAGAAGCCACGCCAGCGAGTGACATCACGGGTCTCGCTCGTCAGGTTCTGAGCGCATCACGGGGCGGCTTTGGCGCCTCACCTGCGGGTCCGGTGCAGCTGAACCTGCAGTTCACGGAGCCGCTGTCTGGCTGGACAGAGGGGGAGACCGTCGACTTCGGTGCGGGCGAGATGACTCCACGCGAGGTGTTTTCCCGCATTGCCGAGCGAGAAGCCTCGCATGAGCCGTCACAGGTGCCTGGTCGGCAATCTGGGGTGCGGGTGATCAACGACGACACCACCTTCACGACCGTGTTGCTGAGTGACACCGACACCTATGCGCACGACGGCGATTCGCTGGCCGTGGTCATTGCGGGTGCCGATGCTGGAGCCCAGGCAGAAGAGTTCGCCCGCGAGGCGGGGCTGCCGTTGCTCGCTGAGGTCGTGAGCGGTGCACGGTTCGGGCGCGAGGCCATCACCGCGTACGCCACGCTCATTGATGACCCCGCGATCGGTGGGCTGATCGAGCGCGCGATTGTGTTTGGGCATCCCACGCTCACCCGCCAGGTGCCGGCGCTGCTGCGCCGTGACGACGTTGCGGTGATCGTGGTTGACCCGCACGAGGGTGAGGGTGTTGATCGCTTCGACCCAAGTGGCCGCGCCCGCGTGGTGGGGGCAGCAACTGTTGCCGAGAGCTATGACCCCACAGTGATGCGGCGCTGGTTGGGAGCCTGGGTGGTTGCTGACCGTGAGCTTCGCGCTGAGCGCACGACGGTGCACGCCCCCGATCATGAGGCCGCGCGCGAGACGGGCTACAAAGAGATGAGCCAGTACGCCCGTGCAGAGGTTGCGGCGAAGCGTGAGCGCATCACTCGCGAGTTGCTGACCGAGAGCGTCTGGCGGGCAACCTGGCCCCACGACCGCCTCGTGCTGGCTGCCTCGCGCCTCGTGCGAGTGCTCGACGGTGTTGCCGCGCCGCGCCGCGTGAACGTGCACAGCAACCGTGGGCTCGCCGGCATTGACGGCACGGTCGCGACGGCGCTCGGCATCGCGGTCGCGAGCCAGGGCGAAGATCAACCCTCGCTCGGCGCGGGCGTGACCCGGGTGTTGCTCGGTGATCTGGCGCTGCTGCACGACGCCGGTTCGCTGCTGCTGCCCGAAGCCGAAGCAAAACCGCGGGTGCAACTGTTCGTCGGCAACGACGGCGGCGGCACGATCTTTGACACGCTCGAGGCGGCCGCCACCACAGACGCCGAGGCCTTTGATCGCGTCATGTACACGCCGCAGCAGGCTGACCTTGCAGCCTTAGCAGGCGCCTATGGATGGTCGTATCGCCGCATCGAAACTCGAGGCGAGCGCGAAAACCTGCTCACCGAACCCGTCACTGGGCCCGAGCTCATTGAGGTGCCGCTCGACCGCTAAGCAGGCTACTGCGCGAAGGCCTCAGCAATTGGTTTGAACTTCGACACGGTCTCCCGCAGCTCATGCGCGGGATCACTGCCGGCCAAAATGCCACCACCGGCATATGCGACAACCTCGCGTCGACCGTCCACTGCGCCACGCACCTGTGCGCCGCGCAGCGCGATGACCCACTCGCCGTCGCCATTCGCATCGATCCAACCGGTTGCCCCTGCGTATCGTTCGCGATCGAAGGGCTCAAGCTCAGTGATTGCCTCGACCGCTGCTGCGGTGGGGGTGCCCGCGACCGCGGCCGTCGGGTGCAGCGCTGCGGTGAGCTTGAGTGAGGTGCCGCCGTCGGCCGGCGTCGCCTTCACGTCGGTAGCAAGGTGCCAGACATTGGGCAGCTGCAGCGCGAAGGGCTGCTCACTGGTGCGCAACTCAGCGACCAGCGGGTGCAGTGCGGCGACCACGCTCTGCACTGAGAACGCATGCTCCTGCTGCTCCTTCTCATTCGCGAGCAACTCATCGCGAGTGCGCAAGTCAGCGGCTTCATCGTCACGACGACCGCGCGTGCCGGCCAGCACCCGCGAGGTGATCTTGCCTGCCGTTTGGCGCACGAGCGTTTCGGGGCTCGCGCCAAGCATGCCGTCGACGGCATATGTCCAGCAGTCCGTGTATCGGTAGGCCAGGCGGCTGAGGGGCACTCGCAGATCATCGTGCGCGTCGATCGATGAGGTGACGGTGCGGGCGAGCACGATCTTCTCGGCTTCGCCGCGGTCGATGCGAGCAGTGGCTTCGCGCACCCCGTCGAGGTAGGCGTCGTTTGGCGCGCTCGTGTCGAGCACTGCCCCCGACCAAGTGCCTCGAGGGTGCGGTTCGGGTAGTGGGCGCGGCTGGTCGAGCTGAGCGCGCGACACCTCGGTCACCCATGCCACGTTGCCATGGCGGGCGACCAGCAGGCGAGGCACGATGAGCACACTCTCGGCAGCGCTGCGATCGTCGAATGCGAAGGTACCGAATGCGAGCAGTCCCGTGCCCGGGCGCTGCACCGTGTCATCAATCGTTGCGAGCGTAGAGATCTCGCGCCAGGCGGCATCAGCCTCGGCGAACCGGTTGGGGCCTCGAAAGGTGAGCCGTAACGCCTCACCGATGCCCACGCAGCCGCGATCCCCGCGCACCCAGAGCAGCGGATTTCGCTGGTCGGCATACTGCAGGAGTGAGGGCACCGCGCGCAGCGGTCGGGTGACCGCACACAGGTGGGGTCGCGGCGCAGAAGTCACCATGCCAATCTACTCTGCGTAAGCCCAGAATCTACCGAGTAGCATTGAAGGGTGACCCGCCCTGACACTGCCACCAAGCTGGCCACCGATGTTTCGAGCATGTTTGACGAGGTGTCTCCTCGGTATGACCTGATCAACGATGTGCTCACCGTCGGCAATGATCGCCTCTGGCGCATTGCCACGACCAATGCGCTTGCGCCACGCAAGGGAATGCGGGTGCTCGAATTGGCTGCGGGCACGGGCACCTCGAGCGCCGCGATCGCGAAGCACGGCGCGAGCGGGGTTGCGGCCGACTTCTCTGAGGGCATGCTCGAAGAGGGTCGCAAGCGTCACGCGGGCAACGAACTGATCGAATTTGTGTTCGCTGACGCGACCGCGTTGCCGTTCGATGACAACAGCTTTGATGCGGCGACGATTTCCTACGGTCTGCGCAACGTGAGCGACCCACGCAAGGCGCTCGAAGAGATGCGCCGCGTCGTCAAGCCGGGCGGCCGCGTGGTCATCGCCGAGTTCTCAACCCCACCGTCGCAGCTGGTGCGGGTGCCCTATGGGCTCTATGGCAAGTATGTGTTGCCGAGAATCGCGGGCGTGATCAATCGCGACGCAGCAGAAGCCTACAAATACCTCAACGAGTCGATTGAGCAGTGGCCGAACCAGCGCGAGCTGGCCAGGTGGATGCGCGAGGCCGGCTTCGAACGCGTCGCCTACCGCAACCTGACCTTTGGCATCGTGGCACTGCACCGCGGCTTCGTGCCTCGTGAGGTGCCGAAGCCAGCCGTGGTGGCGGATGCGACAGCTCCCGCGCCCAAGAAGCCTGCCGTGAAGAAACCTGCGGCGAAGAAGCCAGCAGCGAAGAAGCCGGTGGCAAAGGCTGCGCCAAAGGCGTCACCCGCAGCGAAGTCCGCGACGAGCACGTCGAAATCGGGGACTGCTGCGGTGAAGAAGTCCGCCAAGCAAACCGCTCCTGCCGCACCCAAGCAGACGAACACCGTGAAGCCGAACGCGGGTGACGCATGACCCGCGCAGCGAACGAAGACACCGCCACTCAGGCGATGCCAATGCACCTGTTCCGTGGCGCGGCCGAACGACGCCACGCGGACCGGCTGAAGGCGCAACTCGAGGTCGTCGAGATCTCGCTGCTCGAACAGCTCTCGTTTGCATCAAAGGTGGCCGACGCGCCAGCCCGCTACCTCGCTGAGGCCGGCGGCAAACGCGTGCGTCCGATGCTGACCCTGCTGACGAGCGAGCTGGGCGATGGTCCTGGCGAACTCGTGCGCCGCGCCGCGATCGCGGTCGAGCTGACCCACCTGGCCTCGCTCTATCACGACGACGTCATGGATGACGCACACCTGCGCCGTGGGGTGCCCGCAGCTCAGACCGTGTGGTCGAACTCCGTGGCGATCCTGGCTGGTGACCTGCTCTTTGCGCGAGCGTCATCGCTCGTCGCGGGCATGGGCGAAGAGGCGATCCTCTTGCAGGCCCGCACATTTGAGCGCCTGTGCCTCGGCCAACTGCATGAGACCGTAGGTCCCGAGCCGGGTGACGACGCGATGGCGCACTATCTGCAGGTGCTCGCCGACAAGACCAGTGCGCTCATCTCAACCGATGCCTGGATGGGCGTCATGTTCTCGGGTGGCCCGGCTGTGTACGCAGACGCGGTGACCGAATACGGCGAGCGCATTGGCGTCGCATTTCAGCTGATCGACGACGTGATCGACCTCTCGCCGAAGGCATCACAGAC
>JAAZFP010000220.1 GCA_012511645.1 Microbacteriaceae bacterium | reverse complement strand
GCTCTGCCCCACCGTCACCACCGGCACTTCGGAGCGCTCGCCCATGCGCTCGCCCCACTCCGTTTCGAGGCTGACCACTCCGCGGCGGGCGCGACGCTTCGTGAAAAACTCGACTTTCTCACCGAAGTAGGTCTCCATGTCCCCGAAGTCTTCGAGGTGGTCGTGCGCGAGGTTCGTGAAACCCACCACATCAAACACGATTCCATCGACGCGGTGCCTGGTGATCGCCTGCACCCACACCTCGAACTCGGCCACTTCCAGCGCGCGCTCACGGGCCACCGCAATCAGGTCGTGCACATCGGGGGCCTCCGGTGTCGTGAGGCCTGCGACCACCCGTTCGCCGCCAACCCAGCGTTCAACCGTCGAACTGCCGGCAGACGGAATCTCGAGCAGCTCCAGCAGGTCGCGCAACATGTGCGTGATCGAGGTTTTGCCGTTTGTCCCGGTGATGCCAAGCAAGACCGGCTCGGGATGCTCGGTGCCGTAGATCATCGCGCAGATATCGCCGAGCCTCGTGCGCGGCTCTTCAAGCACGATCACCGGCAACTCGGTGAAGCCTTCATCGTGCATCACCTGCACGCCCGCGCTGTCGGTGAGCACCGCGACGGCCCCAAGCTCGTGCGCTGTTCTCGCGAATCGTGCGCCGTGCGTGCGGAGCCCTGGCAGGCCAACCCAGAGGTCTCCGTCTCGCACGTTGTCAGTCGAGATGGTGACCCCGCGCACCGCGTGGGCCGTCTCATCGCTGCTGTCTGCGGCCTCGGAGTGCGCAGGCCAATTCACACTCGCACCAAATCGTTGTGCGAGCGCGTCAAGGGTCACCGCATCGGTGCGCTCGGGGCGCAGGTAGATAATGGGGTCGGCACGTTCCGCCCCAGCAAGTTCATCGACCATTGCGGCCTGCGGATCTTCGTCATTCATTAGGCATGAAGGTAGTCGGGGAAGTTGTGAGTTGCCAAAAGATTCACAGCGTTTCCCGTGTTATGTGCGCTGTGTCGCGGGCCTCACTTTTCGCACGCGTGGCCCTCCGCACACATCCCCCGCGAGCGTGCGCTCACGAGTAGACTTTGCGTGTGAGCAATAACCGTCTTTCAAAGAAGATCGGCGCTATCGCCGAGTCCGCAACACTCAAGGTCGATGCCAAAGCGAAGGCGCTGCAGGCTGAGGGCCGCCCGGTGATTAGCTATGCCGCCGGAGAACCCGACTTTTCGACTCCCCCGCACATCGTCGAGGCGGCTCGTCTCGCGCTCGATGATCCCAAGAACTTTCGCTACACCGCCGCTGCGGGCTTGCCAGTGCTGCGCGAAGCCGTGGCCAAGAAGACTGCCCGCGATTCCGGCTGGGCCATCGATCCGTCACAGGTGATCGTCACGAACGGTGGCAAGCAGGCGGTGTACCAGGCGTTCCAGGTGCTGCTTGATCCAGGCGACGAAGTCATTGTGCCCGCGCCCTACTGGACCACCTACCCCGAGGCGATTCAGCTCGCCGACGGCGTCGCCGTTGAGGTGTTCGCTGGCGCCGATCAGGGGTACAAGGTGACGGTCGAGCAGCTTGAAGCGGCTCGCACAGACCGCACCAAAGTGCTGCTGTTTGTGTCGCCCTCGAACCCGACCGGCGCCGTGTACACGCCCGAAGAGACGAAGGCGATCGGCGAGTGGGCCGACGAGCACGGCCTGTTCATCGTCGCCGACGAGATTTACCAAAACCTCGTCTATGACGGGGTGCGCGCAGTCTCGATCGT
>JAAZFP010000219.1 GCA_012511645.1 Microbacteriaceae bacterium | reverse complement strand
CCACGTCGTCAACATGAATACCGCGAGCAGCGACGTCGGTCGCGACGAGCACATTCGCCCTGCCCTCGGTGAATCGTTCGAGGTTGCGCTCACGACGAATTTGGCTGAGGTTGCCGTGCAGCTCCACGGCCTGCAGCCCGTGCTCGTTGAACAGCTCGGTCACCATTTCAGCGTAGGCTCGGGTGCGGCAGAACACGATCGCGCGGCCACCGTCGCGCACAAGCTCAACGAGCGCCTGATCCTTGTGTTCGCGCAGCACGATCAGCACGCGGTGGTCGACGTTGGCCTGTGAGGTCCAGTCGGGTGACGCATCGCTGCCAGCCCGAGCGGCAGACACACCTGCCCCCACATCGCCATCGACAATCTCGTGGATCGCGGGTCGCGGCATGAACTCGGCAACGAGCTCATCGACACCCCGATCCAGGGTTGCTGAGAATAGCAGCCGCTGCCCGCCGCGCCTCGTCTGTCGCAGCAGCCACTGCACCCGCTCGATGAAGCCCAGCTCAGCCATGTGGTCGGCCTCGTCGATCACGGTGATCACCACGTGCCCAAGTGCGAGATGGCCGCGTCGTGCGAGGTCTTCGATGCGACCTGGCGTGCAGATCGCGATGTCGATGCCGCGCTTCAGCGCGTGCAGCTGTGGCTCGACCGGTTGCCCGCCAACGAACTGGCCTGTGTACAGCCCAACCGAGCGCGCGATGGGTTGCACGGTGCGATCAATCTGCAGGGCAAGCTCACGGGTCGGCGCGAGGATCAGCGCCTTCGGCGGCCGCACCCCCTGCTCGCCGGCTCGGCCCCGCGGGGTCTCGGCCCGCTCCCCTCGCTTCAGCTTCGTTCGCGTCAGCGTGAGATCATCAGCGAAGGCTCCCTCAGCACGAAGTTTCATGAGCCGCTCAACAGCCGCCGCCCCAAAGGCAATGGTTTTGCCGGAGCCGGTGCGGGCGCGGCCCAGCAGGTGGTGGCCCGCGAGGGCGTCTGGAATCGTTGCGGCCTGCACTGCGAACGGCTGCGCCGCCCCCAGGTCACCGAGCGCGCGCACAATGTTGCCACCGAGGCCGAGCTCAGCGAAGGTCACTCCCGCCACGTCGCCCGCTCGCGTCACGGTGGCATCAAGGGGCGCTGGAAGCGGCGCGGCCAGGGGCGCAAGGCTCGGCGAGCGGGTATCGTGCGGCTCATTTGCTTGCTGTGCGGAGGGCCGTTGCCCTTTCGCTGCCCCGCCTGAGCGTGCGGCCGCAGCGCGGCCCTTGCCGCCTCGACGCGGGTCGTAATCCCGCGGAGCTTTGAACCCTTTGCGTGCCACTTAGTCTCGTTCCGTCGCGCTGCCGTCGGGCTCACCGAATGGTGGTTCAGCAGGTGTACCCAATGGCCCATCAGCAGCCTCACCCAGAGGCGCACTGGCCGCCCCCACGGTGACTGACGGGGTCACAACGCCCGCCTGCGCAGGTTCGAGCACCGGCGCAGAGCGATTCGCGCGCGCCTCACGTCGCGCAGTCGCTCGGTCGCGCCCGCGCTCGCGCGCCCGCTCAACCACGAAGTAGAGGGTCGGCAGCACGATCAGCGTGAGCACGGTCGATGACAGCAGACCACCAATGACGACCACGGCGAGCGGCTGCGAAATGAACCCGCCCGAGCCGGTGATGCCGATCGCCATGGGAGTGAGGGCAAGAATCGTCGCAAGCGCGGTCATGACAATCGGCCGCAAACGAAGCGACGACCCGCCGACGACCGCGTCATAGAGCGGCACCCCGCGCTCTCGCTGCTGGTTGATGAGGCCGACCAGCACAATCGCGTTGGTGACCACGATACCGATCAGCATCAGCACACCGATGAGCGACGCAACACCGAGCGGGATGCCGGTGGCGATGAGCAAGAGCAGCGCTCCGGTCGCAGCGAATGGCACCGAGACGAGCAACAGCAGCGGCTGCAGCAGGCTCTTGAAGGTGGCGACCATGATCACATAGACGATGAGGATCGCGACAAGCAGCGCAAGACCCAGCTGTTCGAACGCCTCACTTTGCTGCGAGAGCACTCCGCCAATATTCGCGGTGGCCCCGGGCGGCAACTCAACCGTCGCTAGCGCGTCTTCGACGGCGATGCCCGCGACACCCAGGTCGTCCCCCTCGGCAAGCACCGACACTGTGGCGATGCGCACCGTGTCGTTTGTGCGCACCGTGACGGGGCCGTCGGCGATTTCGACCGTGGCGAGCGAGTCAAGTCGCACCTCGCCGTTCATCGTCATCAGCGGCATGGCCGCAACCTCAGCCTGATCGGCCGGGGCGACACCCTGTGAGAGGTAGATGCCAACGCTCGTGTTGTCGAGCACAATCTGACCCACCTGACGCGGCTGCATCTTTTGCGACACCATGCCTGCGACCGCAGCCTCGGTGAGGCCAGCATCGGCAGCCTTCGCCCGGTCAACCACGATGGCCAGGTAGGGACGCGAGGTGGCGAGATCGCTCTCGACCTGCTGCAGTCCCGCGGTGTCGCGCAGCGAGGCCACGACCGCGTCGGTCGCCTCGGTGAGCGTGTCCTGATCCGGGGCCGACACGGCGACCTCGATGGCGCTCGACATCGTCACCCCACCGCCCGACTGGCTGATGGAAAACTCGCCCGCTCCGTCAAGCGCCTCGACGGCCGCGCGAATTTCGTCCTGCACTTCCGACTGCGTCGCATCTTGATCGGTCGTGATGGAATAGCTCACCACACCGTCGCCACCACCGCCAAAGATCGCGGTCATGCCACCGCTGCTGCCGATGGT
>JAAZFP010000218.1 GCA_012511645.1 Microbacteriaceae bacterium | reverse complement strand
GGGCACCGGCGGCTTCAGCTTCCTCGTGCAGGGTGACGCGCAGAACGACAACAAGGCATACACCTCGCGCACCTTCCGCGAAGCGTTCGAAGCGCGCCCGTATGCACGTGCCGTGGTGCACGCCGGCGACCTCATCGACACCGAGTCGAGCGACCCCGAGTGGGGCGAGTGGCACGAGGCGGCAGCGTTCTCGAACCAGTACCTCAACGTCATCGCCTCGACCGGCAACCACGAGTACTACCCCGGCCCAGAGCTCGCGAAGCACTGGGTTGCGCAGTTCGAGTACCCGTTGAACGGCCCAGCTGACCAGCCCACTCTCGCCGAGACGGTCTACTACGTCGACTACCAGGGTGTGCGCTTCATCAGCCTTGACAGCACCCAGGCAATGCGCGCAGATTCACGCGCCTCGCAGACGGCATGGCTCGAAGAGGTGCTCGCTGAGAATCCGAACGACTGGACCGTCGTCAGCTTTCACCACCCGATCTTTTCGGTGACGAGCGGGCGCAACAACCAGACCATTCGCGACGCCTGGCTGCCGGTATTCGAGCAGTACGACGTCGATCTTGTCGTGCAGGGTCATGACCACGCCTATGGTCGCGGCAACCTCATCGCGAATGAGCAAAACCTGCCAGACGGTGTGTCGGCAGAGGATGCCCACACCGGGCCGGTGTATCTCGTGAGTGTTGCCGGGCCCAAGATGTACGTGCCGGACCCCGCTGAAACCAACAACTGGATCACCAACGACGCGAACCTTCGCAAGGTCGGCCGCGATGTGCAGCTGTTTCAGACGGTCGATGTGACCGACGACGGCCGCATGCACGTTGAGGCGCGCACCGTTGACGGCGCCGTCTTTGACGCGTTTACGATCACACAGCACGAGGATGGCACCAAGCTCGTCACCGAAGACACCATGTGGGCGGGCGGTCCCGGATCGAGCCGCGAGGGTGTGGAGCCTCCGGCCCTTCCCGAGCAGCCCGGTAATGGTGATGGCGAACCCGGTGACGGTGAACCTGGTGACGGCGAACCCGGTGACGGTGAACCTGGTGACGGCGAACCCGGCGAAGGCGAGCCAGGCGGCGACACGGCAACGGTCGAGCTTGGCGACACCTCAGTAGCACCAGGCGATGCTCTGGCGATCAAGGCCGCTGGCTTCACCCCGGGTGAGCGCGTCTCGATTGAGCTGCACTCCGATCCGATTGTGCTCGCACTGCGCACCGCCGATGATCACGGAGCGGTCGCTGCGACCGTGACGATCCCCCGTGATGTGACTGCGGGAGAACATCGCATCGTCTTGCGCGGGCTCGAGTCTGGCATCACGGTTTCGCAGGACCTGATTGTCACCAAGTCGGCAGTGCCCACCTCAGGCACCCTCTCGAACACCGGTGACGAGTCGCTCGGTGTCGTTCTGGCGCTCGGAGGCACGCTGCTCGCAGCCGCCGGCGGCGTCTTCCTGATTCGCACGCTTCGTTCCAACCGAAAGGCCGCATAACATGCAACGCCAACGCACGTCTCGGCGGGTTCTCGCCGCGGGTGTCGCCTTCGGAGTGATCGCCTCTGGCGGGTTCCTCCTCGGCACACCGGCATCCTCAGCTCAGGCTGCTGAGCTTCCCGCGACGGAGCGCTACGCCCCGTCACGCATTCCAGATCGCATCACGCTCACACCGGGCGCTGATTCGTCGACAGAACAGGTCATCAGCTGGCGCTCGTCAACCGAGGTGACCGACGGCATCGTCGAGTATCGAGTGATGACCGCGGAGTCATACCCGGGTGGGGTGCAGCGGGTCACCGCGCAGCAGCGCACCGAGCACACCGCCGATCTCGGCTATGACCAAGTGATGCATACCGCGACGATCACCGGACTGCAGCCCGGGGTCGCCTACATGTATCGCGTTGGTGACGGCACAAACTTCAGCGAGTGGCAAGACTTCGAGACGGCGTCGGGTGGCGCCGATCCGTTCTCGTTCGTCTACCTCGGTGATGTGCAGACCGGCATCCACAGTGACGCATCGCGGGTCATTCGCAACGCCTACCGTGACCGGCCGAACGCCGATCTCGTGCTGCAGATCGGTGACATCGTCGATGACGCGCACGCCGATGCGCAGTGGGGTGAGCTCTATGACGCGTTCTCATACACGCTCGGCACACAGCACATGCTCACCACGCCCGGCAACCACGAGTACGACGGTGACCTGTCGACGCAGTGGCAGGGCCAGTTTGTCTACCCGGCAAACGGACCCGAGGGCGAAGGCGCGGTGTTTGATCACCTCGAAGGCAACGTCTATTACACCGACCATGAGGGTGTGCGCTTTGTGTCGCTCAACAGCAACCGGGTCGACACCGAGAGCCTCAACGCGCAGGCTGAGTGGCTCGACCAGGTGCTCACCGAGAACCCGGGGCAGTGGGCGGTCGTCTACTTCCATCACCCGATCTACTCGCTCGATGAGGGGCGCAACAACCTCGGCATCCGTCAGTCGTGGGGGCCCATTCTCGAGCAGCGCAACGTTGATCTTGTGCTCTCGGGTCACGACCACGCCTATGGGCGCGGCAACCTGAGCGTGCATGAAGAGAACCTTCCCGAAGGCGCTGACCCCGAGCTCAG
>JAAZFP010000217.1 GCA_012511645.1 Microbacteriaceae bacterium | reverse complement strand
GTCAAGGATCGCCTCGATAAGCCCGGATCGGGCCTGTCGGGCGGTCAGCAGCAGCGCCTGTGCATCGCCCGCGCAATCGCGGTGCAGCCCGAGGTATTGCTCATGGATGAGCCCTGCTCGGCGCTCGACCCGATCTCAACGCTCGCGATCGAGGATCTCATTGATGAGCTCAAGTCTGAGTACACGATCGTGATCGTGACGCACAACATGCAGCAGGCCTCGCGTGTGTCAGACAAAACCGCGTTCTTCAACATTGCCGGCACGGGTAAGCCCGGCAAGCTCATCGAGTACGATGCCACCTCAACGATCTTCTCGACGCCGTCGGTGCAGGCCACCGAAGACTACGTCAGCGGTCGCTTCGGATAGTTCCACGCGTGCGCGGTGATCCGCGCACGCACGTTGGGGGCATTGCCGATTGTGGCAGTGCCCCCAACGTGTCTTGCTGCCCCGATACACTATGAACTATGACCGCGATGAGCATTGACGCTGCCCACGTTCACTGGACGATCGGGGGTGCGCCCGCCACCGCTGAGCAGGCCATCACCGCCCTTGCCACCCGCCCACTGTTGTTGCTGATGCACGGCTTTGGTTCGTTCGAAGGTGATCTGATTGGTCTTGCCCCGCGCCTGCCACACGAGTTTGTGTGCGCGTCACCTCGCGCACTGCTCGTCGCACCTCCCCCCATCGTCAACGGCTTCGCCTGGTGGGAGCTCCCCATCGGCCCCGATGGCATGCCGAAGCGCGTGAGTGATCCTTCGCATTTTGCAGGCACTGGCCCGCACCAGGCCGCAACCTCAGTGCTCGAGTGGCTCGACGAACTGGACGAGCAGGTCGCTGAAGCATCAGGCGGCGTGGGCCTCGGCACCATCGCGCTGCTGGGCTTCTCACAGGGCGGGTGCATGGTGACGTCGATGCTGCGACTGCGGCCGGAACGCTTCGCCGCGGGCGTCAACTGTTCGGGCTTCGTCGCCCCTGGCCAACATGATGACAGTGCGCTGGCCGCGGTCTCGCCGCCGCTCTTCTGGGGCCGCGATGAGCACGACCCCATCATTTCTCCGGATCGCATCGACTTCACCGCGCAGTGGTCGCCGGCGAACACCGCGCTTGAAGCGCACCTCTACGAGGGCATCGCCCACGGCATTGGTGCTGACGAAGTGGACGATATTGCTGCGTTTCTACGCCGCCACGTGTTGGGAACACCGCAGACCGTATGAGCACCCCCGAACCGAGGCCTGGCAATAAGACCCAGCTGGTCTATGACTATGTCATGGAGCGCATCGTCGACGGCACGTTTGCCGCGGGGGATCAGTTGAGCATTGTCAAGATTGCTGAGGAGTCCGGGGTCAGTCTCATTCCCACTCGCGAGGCGCTGCGGCGACTCGAAAGTGAGGGAATGGTCGAGTTTATGTTTCATCGGGGTGTGCGGGTCTCAGAGCTCACTATCGACGAGTATCGAGAGATCATGCAGACCGAGGCGGTGCTCGAGGGGCTTGCGGTCGGCATGGCCGCTCCGCTGCTCACCGACGAAGACCTGCGCCGCGCACGGGCGGTGAACGCCCAGATGAACGAGGCGCTGCTCGCCGGTGATTTCCGGGCCTACAACCAGGGCAGTCTCGAATTTCACGGGATCCTGCGGGCCCCGTGCCCAAATAACCACCTGCGGGAGATGCTCGACCGTGGGCAGCAGCGCATCGCTGCGGTGCGTGCCTCGGTGGTGGGCTACCGCGGAAGCGTGGCGCAACGACTCAGCGATGAGCATGAGCACCTGATTGATCGTATTGCTGCGAAGGCCTCCCCCGCCGAGATTGAGCAGCTCATGCGCGCACACCGCGAGGGCACGATTGCAGCGGACAGCGAGGGGCTTCGACGCACGAATGAGCGAAGCGGCCACGATCATCCAATTGCAAAGGAGCTGGCATGACCCGAGTCGCACTGGTGCAGGTCGCAAGCCCCGACACCGAAACACGTGACGAGCGAGTGGTGCGCGTCGCCGGCATGATGCGCTCACACGCAGACGCGGACGTCGACCTGTTGGTGTTGCCCGAGTTGTGGAGCGCTGGCTACCTCGCGTTCAAGCACTACGACGAGCTGGCTGAACCGTTCGACGGACCCACCGTCTCCATGTGTCGCGAGGTCGCGCGCGACCTTGGTGCGTGGGTGCATGCCGGGAGTTTCATTGAGCGCGGTGATGACGGTACGCTCTCAAACACGGCGGTTCTGATCGATCCGCAGGGTGAGATCGCTCAAACGTACCGCAAGATTCACGTCTTCGGCTATCAGTCGCGCGAGGCGCAATTGTTGACGCCAGGATCCCAGCTCAGCGTCACCGAAACACCGCTCGGCCACACCGCTTCGACGACGTGTTACGACCTGCGGTTTCCGGGGCTGTGGCTCGAGATTGGCGCGCGCGGTGCTGAAGCCGCAATTGTGCCCGCTGCGTGGCCGGCCGCCAGGCGCGATCACTTTCGACTCTTCACCGAGGCGAGGGCGGTCGAGCACCAGCTGTGGATGATCGCGGTAAACGCCTGCGGCGTACAGGGCCGCACCGAACTTGGTGGTGCTAGCCGAGTGGTCGACCCGTGGGGTCGCGTGATGGTGGAGTGCTCCGAAACCGATGAAGAGATCGCGATCGTTGACATCGACCCGGCGCTCGTCGCTCAGGTGCGAACCGAGTTTCCGGTGCTGGGTGATCGGCTCGCACCCGAGGCATACGAGGG
>JAAZFP010000216.1 GCA_012511645.1 Microbacteriaceae bacterium | reverse complement strand
CTCGACGTGCGTATCGGTCGGAGCATCACCGAGGCCGGCGTGCGCGATAACGTCTCTGTCGCGATCCGCTACATCGAAGCCTGGCTCCGCGGCCAGGGTGCGGTCGCCATCGACAACCTCATGGAAGACGCCGCAACCGCGGAGATCAGCCGCTCTCAGATCTGGCAGTGGGTCCAGCAGGACCAGCGCACGTCGGAGGGGCGACAGATCACTCGGGAGTGGGTCGCAGAGTTGGTGGATGAAGCGATCGCCGGCTTCGACCGGACTGAGGGTGACCGATACGACGATGCCGCTCAGGTGTTCACCGATGTCGCGCTCGGCAACGACTTCCCAGCGTTTCTGACGGTTCCCGCATACAGTCGGTACCTGATCGACGACTGATCGATCGCGAACGACGCTGCGGCCTCGGCCCCCTCAACGGGTCCGGGGCCGCAGTCGTGTTTCGGATCAGCTTGTCGCCGAATCGCTGCGTGCAACGGCCGGCCCGAGCTCGTCGACCATGAGCGATCCAGAGTCGAGTTGACCGGTGCGGTAGGAGGCACGTCCGACCATGTGCGCGGCAATGGGCGCTGTGAGCGACTGGAACACGAAGACCGGGACGAGACCGAGCAACGTCGCGATGGAACGCTGATCGAGCGCGACCGCCGCGATGACGAGCAAGAGCCCGAAGATCTGCGGCTTCGTCGCCGCGTGCAGTCGGCTCAGCGCGTCTGGGAAGCGGAGCAGTCCGATCCCGGCGGCAAGCGACAGCAGGGCCGCGAGGAACACGCAGATCACCGCGAGAAGATCGAGGAACTGCTCAAACATGACCGACCTCCTCGGTCTCGGTGTGGGGCGGTGGTTGTTGAGCCCGACGCTTCACGAACCGTGCGACGACAATCGTCGCGAGCGTCGCAGTTGCACCGATCACCGTCATGAGCGCGATGTTGTCTGTGTGACCGCGCGCGACCATATCGGCACCGACGGCGAGCATGAGGGTTGTCAGGAGCACATCGGAGGCGATCATCCGGTCGAGGATGGTGGGGCCGCGCACGATTCGCACGATGGCAGCGAGCGCGGTGAGGGTCAGCCCGGCGCCTGAAAGGATGAGGAGAACAATCATTGCGGTACTCAACGCGCCAACCTCGTCTCTTCACGGGCTCCGACCGCAAGCACGAGCAGGCGCTCGATCTTTCGCACGTTCCGGCGCATGATGCGGATCTCCCGCTGCGTGGGTGTGTTCAAGACGTGCAAGTAGAGGGTTGACGCAAAACGGTCGACCTCGGCGACGAGCGAACCGGGGATCAGCGAAATCGTGAGCCCGACCATGGTCAGGATGAAGTCGGATTTCGTCCGAAGGCGGACGGCGATGATCGAGGTCTCGGGCGGCGGGCCGGGCCGCACCGCAAGCCAGGCCACCTGCCACGAAGCCAGCATGAGGTGCCAGAGGAAGTAGGAAAGATAACGGAACGCGTACCAGGCGTTGAATCGACCGGCGACCTCGACTGGCGGCAGGTAGAAGACTCGCATCGCAAGCACAGAGATCACAAGCCCACTGACCAGGGTGAGCAGCGTGAACT
>JAAZFP010000215.1 GCA_012511645.1 Microbacteriaceae bacterium | reverse complement strand
CGCGCTGACCTGTGTCGCGGTTCTGGTGTTGGTGCCAGAAACCCACACGGTGCAGAAACGACGCTCCCAGTCGGGCTTCCGTTCGAGCGTCGCAATCTTCACACCGAGTTTCATCTTCTACACGCTGTGCCTTGCCTTCGCGTTCGGCGCATACATCGCGTTTGTGTCTGCAGCTCCCTTTCTCTATCAAGTGGTCATCGGGTGGAGTCCGCTCGAATCTGGCTATATGTTCGCCGGTCAAGCACTGCTCATGACACTCTCGAGTTTCGCTACCTCTCGAATCGTCATGCGTGTTCCCACGAGAGTCTTGCTCGGTATCGGCGTCAGTCTCCTGGTGTGCGCAGGCCTTATTTCTTTGCTGATCGCGGTGGCCGGCTACTCTGTGACGCTGTACCCGCCGACGCTCGCGCTCGTCAGCATCGGCATCGGCATCGCCCTTCCCACCGCAATGGCGCTCGCGCTCGCTCAGGCGCGCGCTGCCGCGGGGCTGGCGTCTGCAACGCTCGGTTTCATCCAGTTCATTCTCGCTTCGTCCATCGCACCCCTCGTGAGCCTCGGCAGCGCTCCGCTCGTCACCTTTGCGGTGGTGTTGACCTCAGCTGCTGGCATCGCAATTCTGGCCTTTGTGCTGGGAGGCATCTCGGATCGTCGCGCCCAATCGCGCTCGGCCTCACTCGATGGAGGACCTTCGGCATGACCCACGAAAATGCACATCAGGAAATGCAGGAAAAGCGCCTCACGACCTGGCGCCATGTGGCTCCGACACGCGACACGATGACACCCGAACAGGCCGAGGTGTATGACGGCATCGTGCATGGCCCTCGAGGAAAAGCAGGGCGGATCCCCGTGACCGACGAAGAAGGCCGTCTGCTCGGCCCTTTCGCGCTGATGGCGATTTCACCGGCAGTTGGTGACGCGGTGCAGCGGCTCGGTGCCCAGATCAGGTTCGAAGGCGTGTTGAGCGATCTCGAGCGGGAGGTGGCAACGCTGACCGTTGCTGCCCATCACCGCAGTGACTTTGAATGGTTCGCACACAGCCCGGAAGCAACGAGGGCGGGCCTCCGCGACGCTGACCTCGCCGATATCAAGGCCGGTCGAGCGCCGCAGTTCGGCGACCCGAGGCTGCGCCTCGTCTCCTCGGTCTCGGCAACGCTGCTGCGCGATGGCACGCTCGGCGACGCTGACTATCGAGCGGCAACGGACACACTCGGCGAGGCCGCACTCATCGAACTGATTTGGTTGTGCGGCTATTACTCAATGCTTGCGATGGCGCTCTCGACCATGCGCCCGGGCGTACCCGCCGATGCGCAGGGCATCTTCGTGGAAGAATAGCCGCATGTCTAACGGCTACGAATATGCCATCGAGTCGGTCTCGAATGCCACGCATGTGTTGCTCATGTTGCGCGACCGTCAGTCGATTCGTGCGGTCGATGTTGCCACCGAGCTCGGGGTTGCGCGCTCGACCGCGCACCGTCTGGTCAGCACGCTGCAACAGAGTGGAATGCTTCGACGCAACGATGCCGACAAGTCGTACTCGGCGGGGTATGCGCTTGTCGAACTTGGCATGGCCGTGCTTGGCGAGGCTGACCTTCATGCGGAGATCGCACCCATCCTCACCGCTCTCGCTGCGAAGACGGGCGAGACTGCACACTTTCTTGTTCGCAAGGGCGAAGAAGTGCTCTTTGTGGCTGTCGCCGAGAGTTCACACCTCATCCGTGCCGCATCGCGAGTGGGCACCCGACTGCCTGCCCATGTCACCGCGGCAGGGCGGTGCATGTTGGCGGCCATGAACGACGAGGAGCTTTCGCTCCTGTATCCACCAGACAAGCGGTTGTCCGGCGGCTCGGGGTTCATTCGCACCACTGCTCAATTGACTCAAGATCTCATTGCCATACGCGAGCAGGGGTATGCCATCAACGATGCGCAAAGCGAACCCGGCCTCATGGCCGTCAGCCAGGCAGTCATTGACCGAAACGGTCGGCCACTGGGGGCGATCAGTGTGTCGGGCCCGACCGACCGTGTCACACCACAGGTTGCCGAGCTCGCCGAAGAGTTGCGTCAGGCGATCGCTCGCCTAGATTTTGGCTAGGCAGTACGTTCGCGACTCCAGCGAGCCTGCCCCCTACACACGAGAAAACATCTACAGGCGAGGAAACGAGGGCCGGGTGCCACCCGGGCCGATCTCTTCGCTCTCCCAACGCTCGTAACTTCTCAGGTCGATTCGCTCGGCGGCAGCAAATTGTTCGAAGAACAGGCTCTGCACGTTGTGTTGAATGATCTCAATCAACGCTTTGGCTCGCAGCGTCGGCTGCGAGTGTGATGACCAGGCGAGTGAGAGAGTGAGCGGCTCAGGCTCGGGTGAGATGGGCAGCTGCACGATTCGGTGGAAGTCGGCGCTCATGGCAGGCGGCAACTGCTGCATCAATATCGAGTAGCCGAGTCCGCGGGCCACGAGCGCGCGCAGTCGGCCCATCATCCACTTCGTATTTCACGACCGGCTTTGTCTCAGCCGCGCGAAACACACTGTTGAGGTGCCGACGACTGGGGGTTTGCGAGACAAGGATCAGCGGGTCAGATTCAAGCGCCTTCAACGACACGGTCTCATGTTGAGCAAGTGGGTGCGAGATGGGCAGCACCACATGCGGGTGCATCTTCATCAGTGGCAAAGACTCGAAGGCTGGGTCGAGCTCATAGTCATAGGTCAGGGCCATGTCGATGCGACCCGCGCGCACGAGCTCAAGCAGCGCGTCGTGCTGCTCAGAGACAAAGTCGAGTTCAACCCCGGGCAGTTCCGTTTGCACGATGCTGATCAGCTCGGGAATCACCGAGGCGGTGAGCGACAGGTAGCTTCCGATGACCACCGGCCCGCTTGGGATATCACCGGCCTCGCTGACTGAGCGCAT
>JAAZFP010000214.1 GCA_012511645.1 Microbacteriaceae bacterium | reverse complement strand
GGGCATGATTGGTGTCACGCCGACCACCGAAACCGTGCAGCAGCCGATCACGGCAGTGCCGCAATTTGTTGGCGAAAATGTGGCGCAGGTCACCCAGGTGATCTTTGGCCTGCCGCAACGCATGGTAGATGTCTGGAACGCCGCCTTCGGGCCAGAGGAGCGCGACCCCAACGGGCCAATCGGCGTGGTCGGTGTGGGTCGTCTCGCAGGCGAAATTGTGAGCTTCGAAGAGGCCCCGGTCGCAGCCCGGGCGCAGATGGTCTTTGGGCTGCTCGGATCGCTGAATGTGGCACTGTTCGTGTTTAACCTCATCCCGCTGATGCCGCTCGATGGCGGCCACGTTGCAGGCGCGCTCTATGAGGGGGCAAAGCGTCGGCTCGCCAAGCTCTTCGGCAAGCCAGATCCTGGCCCCGTAGACACAGCAAAGATGGTGCCTGTCACCTTCGCCGTAGTGATTGTGCTCGGCGCCATGAGCGTGCTGCTGCTCTACGCCGATATCGTCAAACCGGTATCGCTGTTCGGCTGATGTGAGGCACATCGCCGCCCGATACACTGAGCGCGTGCCAGCAATTAATCTCGGTCTCCCCGCGGTCAAAGACACACCAGAGGTGCTCGCGCCGAGGCGTCACACCCGGCAAATTCGGGTGGGGTCAGTTGGCGTGGGCAGCGAATCGCCCGTGAGTGTGCAGTCGATGACGACGACACCCACGACCGATATCAACGCGACGCTGCAGCAGATTGCCGAACTCACGGCGGCCGGCTGCGAGATTGTACGGGTGGCGTGCCCCAGCCGAGATGATGCTGAGGTGCTCTCGATCATTGCTGCGAAAAGCCAGATCCCTGTGATCGCCGATATTCACTTTCAGCCAAACTATGTGTTTGCTGCGATTGACGCGGGCTGTGCGGCGGTGCGGGTGAACCCCGGCAATATTCGCAAGTTTGATGACCAGGTGGCCGAGATCGCGAGGCGAGCGAAGGCCGCGGGGGTGTCGATTCGCATCGGGGTGAACGCCGGCTCGCTTGATCCGCGCCTGCTTGAGAAGTATGGCAAGGCAACCCCCGAAGCGCTGGTCGAAAGCGCCGTGTGGGAGGCATCGCTGTTTGAGGAGCACGACTTTCACGACTTCAAGATCTCGGTGAAGCACAACGACCCGATTGTGATGGTGCAGGCCTACCGTCAGTTGGCGCAGCGCGGCGACTGGCCGTTGCACCTCGGGGTGACCGAAGCGGGTCCCGCGTTTCAGGGCACCATCAAGAGCGCAACCGCGTTCGGCATTTTGCTGAGTGAGGGCATCGGTGACACCATCCGGGTGTCGCTGTCGGCGCCGCCCGTCGAAGAGGTCAAGGTGGGGCTGCAGATCTTGCAGTCGCTGAACCTTCGCGAGCGCAAGCTCGAGATCGTGTCATGCCCATCGTGCGGCCGCGCGCAGGTTGACGTATACACACTTGCTGACCAGGTGACGGCCGGCCTCGAAGGCATGACCGTGCCGCTGCGTGTCGCGGTGATGGGATGCATCGTGAATGGTCCGGGTGAAGCTCGCGAAGCCGATCTGGGTGTGGCGAGCGGCAACGGCAAGGGACAGATCTTCGTGAAGGGCGAGGTGATTAAGACCGTGCCCGAGAGCGAGATTGTCGAGACCCTGCTGATTGAAGCGAGGCGCATCGCTGCAGAGTCAGGTGGCGACACCCCGAGCGGTACCCCGCAGGTCATCACCGTCTAAGCGTCGAGCTGGATGTTCGCTCGACACGGCTAGGCTGAGAGCGTGGATGAGCCAGCTCTTGACCCTGAAGCCAAGCACCGTGCCCAGCGCGAGGCGATCGAACGCCTGCTCGATGAAGTGGGGGTCGAGTGGCAGCGAACGCTGGTGACCAGACTCATCGACACCGGTATCGGGCTTGGGCTCGACAACACGAGCAGGCTGAACCTGAAGATTTCATCGGCTGCGCTCGAAGAGATGCGCACCGCGTTCAGGCTCTTCGCCCCGTTCGAACACACGCCCAAGGTGACGATCTTCGGCTCAGCACGCACGCAGTCCCAAGATCCACTGTCCCTGCAGGCAGAGGGAGTTTCGCGCGAGCTTGCTGAGCAGGGGTGGATGGTCGTCACCGGTGCCGGACCCGGCATTATGGAGGCCGCCGCAATCGGTGCCGGCCCCGTGCAGTCAATCGGCGTGTCCATTCGGCTGCCTTTTGAAGAGCAGCCGTCGCACCACATTGCGCACAACGATCGACTGGTGTCGATGAAATACTTCTTCACTCGCAAACTCATGCTGGTCAAGGAATCACTCGGGTTCATCTGCCTGCCCGGTGGCTTCGGCACGATGGATGAGACCTATGAGCTGCTGACCCTGCAGCAGACCGGCAAGATGGTGCCGGTGCCGATCGTGCTGCTCGATCGCCCGGGCGGTACCTTTTGGCAGGGCTTTGAGCGGTTCACCGTTGATCACCTGCAAGCCACCGGCATGATCACCGCGGGAGACCTTGATCGCGTGCTCATCACCGACTCGATCGACGAGGCAGTGGCGGAGGTCACCGGGTTTTGGCGCAACTATGATTCGCTGCGCTGGCATCGCGAGAAGCTCGTGATTCGGCTGCGATCAGCGCCCACCGACGCCGAGATCGCGCAGCTCAATCAGGAATTTGCCGGGCTGCTCGCTGAGGGACAGATCGAACGCACCGAGCCGCTGAAGCCCGAGGTGCGAGACGATGACCTGCTTGACCTGCCGCGCATTGTGCTGGTGCCTCGACCGCGCGCAGTCGGTGAATTGCATCGCTTGATCCGCGCGCTCAACCAGTTGGATTCGGCGCCCGATCTGCCCGACGTTCCTCACACATAACCCCTAGTGACCGAAATGAGCGAGAGCGAGCAACACGCAGGCGCGAGCCAGGGTCATCAGCCCGTGCTGCGACCGACGGTGAAACCGTGGCCAACACTCGCCGCGGTGCTCACCGTGCTCGCAGCTCCCGCATTCTTCGTCTTCGAAGATCTGCTTTCTGGTGCAGTGCTTGCCGTGCTCGGGCTCGCCGCAGCCTGGAAGGCTGACCGCGGCGGCTGCGATCCCTACGCCATTCCCGTGTTCTCGCATGACAAGCGCGGCGCCCGAACGGTCACGAGACCGCCGTCGCTGCTGCGCGATCTGTCACTCGTCGCAATCGGTCTCGGCATTGTGCGCACGATTCCGCTCGCTGCTGAGCTCGACAACTGGGCGATGGTGAAGTTCACCCTCGCGCTCGGTGGCGCGGTGCTCGTGCCCTATCTCATCTCGCGGTTCATCTACCAGGATCGGGCGACGGGCTTTCCGTGGCGCGGAGGCCAGCGGTGGGGACTGCTGCACTGGAGCTGGCTGCTCGGAGTGTTGGTGCTCGGCTGGCTGATTTTGCCGTTCTACTTCATCGGCTCGGGTGTCTACACGAACTGGCCTACGGTCGACACCCCCGAGCTGATTGCACGGCTGTTTGTGGGAGTGGGTGCCGTCGGCATCTGGGATGAGCTGTTCTTTATCTGCACCGTCTTCGCGGTGCTCCTGCGGCACTTTCCGCCGTGGCTCGCAAACGTGCTGCAGGCCGTGGTATTCGTGTCGTTCCTCTGGGAGCTCGGCTATCGTGCCTGGGGCCCGCTGCTCACGATTCCGTTTGCGCTGGTGCAGGGATTCATCTTCTTGCGCACCCGTTCGCTCGGCTATGTGGTGACCGTGCACCTGCTGTTTGACGCCGTGGTGTTTGCGGTGCTCGTGCACGCGCACAATCCGCAGGTGTTTGACATTTTCCCGACAGCACCATAGCGGCAGGGCGGAACGAGTGCTGATCCGCTGCTGATGCGTGTGTGATTAGCTGAGCAGCGTCGCGAAACGGCGCACCGCGAACTCGTAGCCTTGCACGCCCGCACCCGCGATCACGCAGGTTGCGATCGGTGAGAGGTAGCTGTGGTGCCGGAACGGCTCGCGCGCGTGCACATTGCTGACGTGCACTTCGGCAAAGGGGAGCGCCACGCCGGCGAGGGCGTCGCGCAGCGCGACCGAGGTGTGAGTGAAGCCGCCCGGGTTGATGATGATGGCGTCGCAGTCGGCGCGCGCGTCATGGATCGCATCGATCAGCACACCCTCATGGTTCGACTGCACCGCGCGAATCTCGATGCCGAACTCGGCGGCGGTGCGCTCGGCGAGGGCAACGACATCTTCGAGGGTGTCGCTGCCATATGTTTCGGGCTCTCGAGCACCCAAGAGGTTGAGATTCGGGCCGTTCACCAGCAGGATGCGTCGCGTCATGCCCCCATGGTAGTGCCCACGCAGCCCTTGGCACGGGTTTCGCTTCGCGGGTTCCGATCGGGCCGGGCTAAGCTATGCGGGTGCCAGAATCGACCCCGCAACTGTCCGACCAGCATGCAGAGCCCGAAGCGGGTGACCTGAGAGAAACGTCTCCCGCAGAAGGGAAGAGCCCTGATCCACGAACCTTTCGTAAGCAGCCGGTCTCGTTCGTGCGCCGCGGAGGCCGCATCACGGACTCGCAGGAGCGGGCGTGGGAAGAGCTTGGGCCGCGATTTCTTGTTGACCTGCCGCGCGGGTATGCGGCGACGAGCATCGCTGACGACGCAACGCTTGACCCCATCGAGGTCTACGGGCGTAGCGCCCCGCTGACGGTCGAAATTGGTTCAGGTCAGGGGCACGCTATCGTGCACGCCGCGACCGAGCACCCTGAGCGCGACTTTCTCGCGGTCGAGGTGTTCAAGGGAGGGCTCGCTCGCACGATGATTCGTGCGGACTGGGCGGAGGTGTCGAACCTCAGAATGATTGAGGCGAACGCTCCCGAGGTGCTTGAGCACGCGCTCCCCAAGGGATCCGTGGATGAACTGTGGGTGTTCTTCCCCGATCCATGGGCGAAAACCAAGCACCACAAGCGGCGACTGATTTCACCCGCGTTCACCCTCATCGCGGCGCGCGCGCTGCGAGACGGCGGCACACTCCGCCTCGCAACTGACTGGCAGGAGTATGCGGATCACATGCGCGAGGTGCTGGACGCGGCCCCGAACTTTGTGCGCGCGTTTGAGGGGGAGTGGGCACCGAGGTTTGACGGACGCGTGCTGACCGCGTTTGAGCAGAAGGGCATCAAGAAGGGTCGAGACATTCGCGACCTGACCTACCGCCGCACCGCCTCGGAGTAAGGCGAAACCAACCTCCTCCCAGTCGTTGCTGGGCCCGCCTGCGGGAGGTTGTCACGGCTGAGGGGCATCGCGTTCGTAGGCCTCATACGCCTGGCCGACCGCGAGCTGTAACTGGGCTGCGAGCGCCGGTGGACCGGCAATCAGCAGGGGCTCACCGGCAACTGCATCGTGCGTTCTGCCGAGCAGCACCGCGCCAGCTTCGCGCGCGATCAGCGCACCCGCAGCGTAATCCCACGGTTGCAGGCCGCGCTCATAATAGGCATCAAGGCGGCCTGCGGCCAGATGGCACAGGTCGGTTGCCGCGGCACCCAGACGGCGAATGTCGCGCACGCGGGGGATCAGCTGGCGCACCACCTCAGCCTGTTCAGTTCGGCGCTGGGCGGTGTACCCAAAGCCGGTCGCGACCAGCGCGAGGGAGAGCTCCGATGCTTGTGACACCCGAATCGGCCTGCCGTTGAGCGTTGCACCCCCGCCATCCTGCGCGGTAAAGAGCTCGTCGCTTGACGGCACATACACCGCAGCTGCGACGGTACGGCGGCCGTCTGCCATCGTGCCTGGGCCGCCACCGGTGATGGTGGCTGCAATGCTGACGGCGTAGCCCGGGAGGCCATAGAGGTAGTTCACTGTGCCATCGATCGGATCAACCACCCAGGTGATGCCGGTCTCGCCCTGTGTGCTTGCCCCTTCCTCGCCCAGGATGCCGTCTGCAGGCCGCTCAGCTCGGAGGGCAGAGACGATGAGCTGCTCAGCCTCGTGATCGGCTGCGGTCACCACATCGGTGCGACTCGATTTGGTCTCGGCAACCGCGGCACCGGTCTCGCGAAGCTCGCGCACATGGGTTCCGACGTCGCGGGCGAGAGCGCCGGCGAAGGTGCGAAGACGCGCGAGATCAAGTGCAGTGAAGGTCATAGTTCGAGCGTAGACTTACATCACTCCTCAGGCGAGCGGTGCAGCACGGACGAACTCTCGTCGCAAACGTCATTCCCATCGACGCTTGTCAATCGCGCTTCATTGCGTATAGTATTGACGTTTGGTGCTTTGCGCCTGTTTTCGCGTTCCCGCGAGAATATGTGTGAGCATTCGCACGACCAGCACAATTACCTAAGCGATACAGAGGATATGGCCAAAAAAGAAGGCGTCATCGAGATCGAGGGCCAAGTAGTCGAAGCGCTCCCCAACGCGATGTTTCGCGTTGAGTTGACGAACGGCCACACCGTCCTTGCGCACATCTCGGGCAAAATGCGCCAGCACTACATTCGAATCCTCCCAGAGGATCGGGTGATCGTAGAGCTGACGCCATACGACCTGACCCGCGGCCGCATCGTCTACCGCCACAAGTAAGTCTGCTGAGAAGTAACGGCTCGCGGCACACCGTGAGTACGATGACAGCGATTCAAAAGGAACCACAATGAAGGTCAATCCCAGCGTTAAGCCCATCTGCGATCACTGCAAGGTGATCCGCCGTCACGGCCGAGTCATGGTGATCTGCAAGAGCAACCCGCGCCACAAGCAGCGTCAGGG
>JAAZFP010000213.1 GCA_012511645.1 Microbacteriaceae bacterium | reverse complement strand
GGTCCACGAGGGCACCGTGGATCGTTCGCTGAACAGCCCGGGTACCGCGAAGGCCGCAAGCTACGGATCGTGGGTGATCGACCCAGATACCGAAGAGCGCCCCCTCGTCCTGCTCGCCGCATCACGCGAGGAAGCCGAAGAAATGCGCGATCACCTCGTGCGCGTCGGGATCGATACCGTCCGCGGTTTCATCACGTCACTCGATGGCCTCGACCTGGTCACCCCGAAGTTGATCCAGCCCGAAGAGCTCGACGGCTTCGAGCACGTGTTCCTCCTCGACGTGCGCAACAAGACCGAGTACGCCGAAGGCCACCTGCCCGGTGCGGTACAGCTCTCTGGGGGCCGCGTGATGTGGCAGCTGGATCAGCTGCCCGCACCCGGCGCCGGCACGATCGTGACGTACTGCCAGAGCGGGGTGCGCAACAGTGTTGCCGCGAGCGCGCTGCGCCGCGCCGGGTACGACATCGCAGAACTTGACGGCAGCTACGCCGCCTGGGTCTCACGCGCGGGCAACGTGCCCGTGCTCGAATCCGCCTAACCGCCACCTACCTCGAGGAGCCCCTGTGGAGCCCCAACTGATCGTCATCGCGCTCGCGCTTGCGGCGCTGGTTGGGGTCTCCCTGGGGCTCCTCGGTGGAGGCGGATCGATCCTCACCGTCCCGATCCTCACGTACGTGCTCGGCATGCCGCCGCGCGAAGCCATCGCCGCGTCCCTCTTCATCGTGGGCGCGACCAGCGCCGTCAGCATGATTGGTCACGCCAAAGCGGGGCGGGTGCGCTGGAAGGCCGGGCTGCTCTTCGGTATCGCGGGCATGGTCGGCGCCTTCGCGGGCGGCATTCTCGGTGGGTTGATCCCGGGCGCGATCCTGATGGTCTTGTTCGCGGTCATGATGATCGTCACGGCGACCGCGATGATCCGCGGTAGAAAAAACCAGGCCGCGAAAAGCTCGGCTGCCGAGCACAAACCTGCTCTCGCACGCATTCTCCTCGACGGATTCCTCGTCGGCATCGCCACCGGCCTAGTCGGCGCGGGCGGCGGGTTCCTCATCGTGCCGGCCTTGAACCTGCTCGGTGGCCTCCCCATGGCCATCGCCGTTGGCACCTCACTGCTGGTCATCACGATGAAGTCATTCGCCGGACTCGGCGGATACCTCTTCTCGGTGCAGCTGAACTGGCCGATCGTGCTCGCCTTCACCGCGACCGCGATCGCGGGCTCGTTCGCCGGCGTCGCCCTTGCCGGGCGCGTCCCCGAACGCGCACTCCGCAAGGGGTTCGGCATCTTCGTGCTCGTGATGGGTGCATTCGTGCTCGTGCAAGAACTCCCCCCACTCATCACCTCCCTCACCGGCGCCTGATCTCCAACTGGACCCGTCTCACCAGAAAGGCCGTCGTGGCACCCTCACCCCCTTCCGCACAGACAGCGCGACCCCGCATCGGCACGATCGTGCCCGGCTACGCGGTTCCGGTGATCAACGAGCGCGCGGTTCGGGCGGCAGCGGGCATCCTCTTCCTACTCGGCGGTGCCGCGTTCGCGACCGCTTTCTTCACTGAGTCCATGCAGCCTCTCCAGCCATTCGGCATGTTCTTCATGCTCGACATGATGCTCCGCGTCGTGGCCGGCGACCGCTGGTCCCCCACCCTGGTCCTCGGCCGCCTGGTCGTCAGCCGCCAGCGGCCCGAGTGGGTGGGAGCCTCACAGAAGGAATTCGCCTGGTGGCTCGGGTTCGCCTTGGCCGCGGTCTCCTGTGCAAGCATGGGACTTTTCGCCGCCCCGCTCTGGGTCACCCTCGCGCTCTGCAGCGTGTGCCTCATCCTGCTCTTCCTCGAGACCGCGTTCGGCATCTGCGTCGGGTGTGTATTACAGAAGCGGTTCGGTAAACAACCACCTATGTATTGTCCCGGCGGCACCTGCGATTTTCACGCGGAAGATCCTGTCGTCACCGCAGGCAACACATCTCGCCAACACTCGTAGTCGCTGAACAGTCACCCCAGGCTTCGGTCATCACCTTCCCGTTTCTCCCAGCCGCAATACTGCTCGGTCTGACTGCCTGCTCCGCAGGCCATCTCGAGAGCTCACAGCAGCTCAACTTCAACAACAGTGAGGTTGCCACGGTGATCCCAACCCTCGACCCTGAGCCCGAGGCCGAGTACCTTGTCTACTGCCGCTCTGGTAACCTCGCCGGCCAGGCGATCACGCCCTCGTGCAGGCTGTGTCGGCGGCAGCGGCGCCCCTTGCCGATGACCTGTTCGCCTACCCTGTGGCACCGCTGAGCAGCGATGGACCCAACCTGATCCGGGCAATTTCTCGGTGAGAGACTCCGGCAGTTGAGAAATCGGTACGTCTCTACACGGCCCAGCACCCGATCTGAGGCGCTTCACGATCGCGGTGCACACCGGCCTGAACGGCATGACCACTCGTCCCGCTACCCGATCCGCCGTCCGTCTTCACCCCTCCGCGGTGAGTTTGAGCCGGAAGTGGGCTCTGATTCCAACCCAAACTCACCTCAGAAGAGGACTCTGGTTCGG
>JAAZFP010000212.1 GCA_012511645.1 Microbacteriaceae bacterium | reverse complement strand
GCCTGATTTCCAGCTGTCCCTCGCAATCGGCAAGGAGGGGCAGAACGCCCGCCTCGCCGCAAAACTCACGGGCGCAAAGATCGACATCCAATCAGACTCAATCATGAATGATGATTGAGTTGGATGTTGATCTTTGCGCGTTTGGTGGAGCGCCCACTAGCGCGACAGCAAACGTCTGGATCGCCGACATCCAACCAGCGTGAATCACTGTGATTCAGACACAGTCGTGTCTGAATGTGATTCGCGGTGACACCACCGTGTCAGATCATGAATGATGATTGAGTTGGATGTTGAGCGACAATAATCATCACTGAGACTGCGACTCAGCAGGGGAGAAGGAACTGCTGGTAGTATGGATCCGCTACGGACATGTGTCTCGTGCCGCAAGCGTGCGAATCGAGACGAATTGCTTCGTGTGGTGCTGTGTGACGGTCAGTTGAGAGTCGACGATCGCGCGGTACTGCCGGGGCGTGGCGCGTGGGTACATCCCACTACCACATGTGTGCGGCAAGCAGTGTCGCGGGCAGTTTTTGCGCGTGCGCTGAAAGCATCGGGTTCACTCGATGCGAGTCCCTTAGAGAACAGGCTAGAAACACTCATGGATCAGTAATGAGCGGCTCACAATGAGGCCCGTCCAATAAATTAGGTTCTCGCCTGTCTGGCGTGAACCCAGACAGGAGAAAAGTGGCAAACCCACGCGTACACGAGATCGCAAGTGACCTCGGTGTCGACAGCAAGGTCGTCTTGGCCAAGCTGAAAGAAATGGGCGAATTCGTTAAAGCGCCCTCATCAGCCGTTGCGCCGCCAGTGGCACGCAAGGTGAAGGCTGCGCTCGAGGCCGAAGGCGTCGCAAAGCCGAAGGCAGACGAGGCAGCCTCAGCGAAGCCCGCTGAGGAACAAGCCGCGCCTGCGCCCGGCCCAGCTCAGAAGGCTGCGCCGGCACCCGGTCCCGCCAAGAAGGCTGCGCCGGTTCCTGGGCCAGCGAAGAAGGCTGCTCCGGCAGCTCCTGAGGCCCCGGCGGCTCAGCCTGCGGCAGAGGCTCCGGCTCCGGCTCCGGCACCAGCCCCGGCTCCCGCGAAGTCTGCGGCAAAGCCTGGCGCGAAGCCTGCTCCGAAGCCTGGCGGCCCACGCCCCGGCAACAATCCCTTTGCTTCGAGCCAGGGCATGGGCATTCCTCGCCCGCCACGCCCCGGCAACAATCCTTTTGCTTCGAGTCAGGGTATGGGCACTCGCCCGAACCCCGGCAACATCCCCCGGCCTCGCCCGCAGGGCGCAGCCCCGGGCCGTCCGGGTGCGCCCGGTGGTCGTCCGGGTGGCGCTGGCCGCCCCGGCGCTCCGGCTCGTCCGGGTGCCGGTGGTCCCGGCGCAGGTGGCACCGGGAGTGGCTTTGGCGCACCTCGTCCTGGCGGCGGTTTCGCCGGTCGTGGTCGCGGTGGTCGCGGTGCCGGCACGGCAGGCGCATTCGGTCGCGGTGGCGGCAAGAACAAGGCGCGTAAGTCGAAGCGGGCAAAGCGCCAAGAGTTCGAGATGCGTGAGGCGCCGTCACTGGGCGGTGTCAGCATCCCGCGTGGCGACGGTTCGACGCTCATTCGTTTGCGTCGCGGTGCGTCGCTGAATGATTTCGCGGACAAGATCGATACGAGCGCGTCAAACCTCGTGACCGTGCTGTTCCACCTGGGTGAGATGGCAACGGCGACCGAGTCGCTTGACCAGGCAACCTTCGAGATCCTCGGTGAAGAGCTGGGCTACAAGGTGCAGGTCGTGTCTCCAGAAGACGAAGACCGCGAGCTGCTTGAGGGCTTCGATATTGATATCGAGGCTGAGCTTGAAGATGAGGGCGACGACGTGCTTGAGGCGCGTCCGCCGGTCGTCACCGTCATGGGTCACGTTGACCACGGTAAGACTCGCTTGCTCGATGCGATTCGTCAGGCCAACGTGGGTAGCGGTGAGGCTGGTGGCATCACGCAGCACATCGGCGCTTACCAGGTGCACACCCAGCATGAGGGCATCGATCGTGCGCTGACCTTTATCGATACCCCGGGTCACGAGGCGTTTACCGCCATGCGTGCCCGTGGTGCGCAGGTCACCGATATTGCGATCCTTGTGGTCGCTGCTGATGACGGCATCATGCCGCAGACCATTGAGGCGCTGAACCACGCGCAGGCCGCGAACGTGCCGATCGTGGTGGCGGTCAACAAGGTCGATAAAGAAGCAGCAAACCCGCAGAAGGTGCGTCAGCAGCTGACCGAGTTTGGTCTGGTCTCTGAAGACTATGGCGGCGATGTCATGTTCGTCGACGTGTCAGCGAAGAACGGCATCGGCATCACCGAGCTGCTTGACGCAGTGCTGCTGACCGCCGACGCTGGTCTTGACCTGCGCGCGAACCCGAACAAGAATGCTCGCGGTGTCGCGATTGAGGCGAAGCTCGACCGTGGCCGCGGTGCGGTCGCAACCGTGCTCATTCAGTCGGGCACCCTGCGCGTCGGTGACGCGATTGTTGCGGGCACCGCCCACGGCCGTGTTCGTGCAATGACCGACGAGAACGGCGATGCTGTTCTCGAGGCGTTGCCGTCTCGCCCCGTGCAGGTGCAGGGTCTGTCGAGCGTGCCTCGCGCAGGCGACAACTTCATCGTTACCGATGAAGACCGCACCGCCCGTCAGATCGCTGAGAAGCGTGAAGCTGCCGAGCGCAACGCTCTGCTGGCCAAGGCCCGCAAGCGGATCAGCCTCGAAGACTTCACGAAGGCGCTCGAAGATGGCAAGGTGGAGGCGCTCAACCTCATCATCAAGGGTGACGTGTCGGGTGCGGTTGAAGCACTTGAAGAGTCGCTGATGAAGATCGAGGTTGACGATTCGGTTCAGTTGCGCATCCTGCACCGCGGTGTGGGCGCAATCACCGAGAGCGACATCGACCTCGCCACGATCGACAACGCAATTGTCATCGGCTTCAACGTGCGACCTGATGTCAAGGCCCGCGAGCGTGCTGCGCGCGAGGGCATCGACATTCGCTTCTACAACGTCATCTACAACGCACTCGACGATATTGAGAGCTCGCTCAAGGGCATGCTCAAGCCTGAGTACGAAGAGGTGCAGTCCGGTGTTGCAGAAATTCGCGAGGTGTTCCGCTCGTCGAAGTTCGGCAATATCGCTGGTGTCATTGTGCGCAGCGGTACCATCACCCGCAACGCGAAGGCCCGCGTTATTCGCGAGGGTGTCGTGCTCGCCGATGGCCTGGCCATCGAGTCGCTGCGTCGCTTCAAGGATGACGTCACCGAAGTGAAGACCGACTTTGAAGCCGGTATCGGCCTCGGCAAGTTCAACGACATTCAGGTCGGCGACGAGATCGAGACCACCGAGATGGTTGAGAAGCCGCGCGACTAATTCCCGCGCAGGTGCTGCCGCACGCAGCCCTCACGTCATCAGCGGCCTGGCCCCGGAGCAATCCGGTGCCAGGCCGCTGTGCGGTTGCGCCCGGTGATCCTGGGTGAGCGGGCCATTCGCGCGACCTGTGGCGCGATACGCTTATGGCATGTCGAACCCACGGGCCGCCAAAGTGGCAGAGCGTATTCAGCAAATCATCGCGCGCAGGCTAGAAAAAGGCCTCAGAGACCCCCGCATGGGGTTTGTCACCATCACTGATGTGCGTGTCACCGGTGACCTCCAGCACGCCAGCGTGTTCTACACCGTCTATGGCACCGAAGAAGAGCAGACGGACACCGCGGCGGCGCTCAAGGCCGCAACTGGCATGATGCGCAGCGAAGTCGGCAAACAACTTGGCACGCGGCTGACGCCCACCCTCGAGTTCATTCACGACGAGTTGCCCGACAGTGCGCAGCAGCTCAATGAGTTGCTTGATGAGGCGAAGCGTCGAGACGAAGAGGCGCGTGCGCTCGCAGCTCAGGCCAGCTATGCGGGCGATGCTGACCCGTATGTGAAGCCTAAAGAGGCTGATGACGATGCCAGCGACGACGTCGATGACGAGCTCGATGAGCTTGATGAAATCGAGGATCGCGATCTGGTCGAGCTCGGCCTCGATCTCGATGATTTCGGCGAGGAAGACGAAGACGGCCTCGACGACGATGAACTCGAAGAAGACGAGCTGCGGGACTAGCTGCCCCCGCCTGCGCGGAACACCACCTCGCCCCGCACCACGGTGGCAACGTTCTTCGTGTCGGCGATTTCGGTGATCGGTCTTGCAAATGGATCGCGGTCTGCGATAGCAAGGTCGCACACCGCACCCACGGCGATGGTTCCGCCGGGCAGGCCGAGCAGGTCGTGCGACCCGTGTGTGTAGGCCGTCAGCGCCTGTTCGAGGGTGAGCGCTTCGTGGGGGAGGAGCGGCCCTCTCGAACCGCCCGGTTCTTGACGGGTGACCCCGACATGAATGGCCTGCCAGGGGTCAGGCGTCGACACCGGCCAGTCCGAGCCGCAGGCAAGAGTCGTACCGTGGCGCTGCAGTGAACCGAAGGGGTACTGCCAGGCCACCCGGTCTTCACCAATGAGGTCGAACGTGAGGCTGACCATTTGGTCGTCGAGGCACGCCCACACCATCTGCATGTTTGCGGTGAGACCGAGCTCTGCGACGCGCGGCAGCTCGGCTGGCCGCACGATCTGCAGGTGCGCGAGATGGTTGCGTCGTGCCGTACGCACCTCGGCTGGTACCGCGGCGACCGCGTCGAGCGCATAGCTCACCGCACGATCGCCAATTGCGTGAAAGTGCACATTGATTCCGGCTTCATTCAGCAACGGCACCAGTTGGATGAGTTCATCGCGCGAAAAGTAGGCGAGGCCCGTGCCGCGCGAGCAGGCGCACTCGGCCGATTCGGGCAGGTAGTCGTCATGCAGTGCTGCGGTCGCGTTCTCTGCCACCCCATCGACCATGATTTTGGCGGTATCGAGTGTGAGTCCGTCGCGTGCAAACTCATCGCGACGGCGAAGCAGGTCTGCAACAAACTCGGGAATCTTGAGCCCGTCAAAACCGCGCGACACCCACAACGCGCCAGATACATGGGCCTTCAGGGCGCCCTCGTCGGCGAGCTGCGCGTACACACTCGTAATATCGGGGTAACCGCCGTACTCGCCGAGGATCGCGTCTTGCCATCCGACGATGCCGTGCGCAAATAAGTACTGTTCGCCATCCAGGAGACCCTGTCGGAGTTCTGCGATGGTCGTCTCGGGCATGACGTCACCGAGGAGTTCGGCGGCGCCCTCGTGCAGGGTGCCGCTCGGGGTGCCGTCATCGTCCCGTTCGATGCGACCATCAGCAGGGTCGGCTGTGTCCGCGGTGATCCCGGCGAGTTCGAGCGCGCGAGTGTTCGCCCAGGCACCATGATGGTCGGCATTGACGAGGAATGCGGGGCGGTCGGGTACGAGCCGGTCAAGATCGAGGCGGTGTGGGGTGCCTCCCGGGAACCAGGGCATGCGCCAGCCTCCGCCGAGGATCCAGGGAGCTTCAGGGTGTTCGCTTGCATAGCGCTGAATGGTGGCTTCGGCCTCTTCGAGCGACTCGCACAACGACAGGTCACAGCGATTCTTTTCGACGCCACCAAAGATGGCGTGCACATGCGCGTCAATAAATCCGGGGGTCACGAGCCCACCGCGTGCATCAATGATCGTCGATGCTGTGACCTGGTCGCGCAACTCGTCGCCACCGAGCGCGGTGATGACGCCGTCAGCCGCGGCGAGCGCAGTCTCGGCGAGTGTGCCTCCGGGTGACCAGATGCGGGCGTTCACAACGAGCAGGTCTGCGGGTGCAACAGTCATGCTCGCAGTTTACGGCAGTGAGAGGCCACCGGGGGCTGCGACGACGAGCCCATCGGCGATGAGGGTGTCGAGTGCTCGGTTTGCCTGCACTGAGCGGTTCGATTCGGTGGGCGCGATGGTGTCGAGCAGTACCTCTCGGGTGATTGAGGCGGTTGCCTGGCGCAGCTCTGCCATGAGCATGCCGCGCATTTGTCGGTCGCTGCCCTCGAACTTGGCTTGGCGTCGAATGACCGGCGCGTTATCGGGGTATCCAGCGCCGCGCCACTCACACCACGTTGCAATCGGGCACTCGTCGCACCGAGGCGCGCGTGCGGTGCAGACGACGGCCCCGAGTTCCATCGCGCCGGCATTGAACGAGCGCGCTTTGGTCGGGTCTTCGGGCAGCAGTTCGGTCATATCGTCGAGGTCACTCGGTCGAGGATGTCCCGCGGCAGCTCGACCGTGGATCGCGCGGGCGAGCACGCGGCGCGTGTTCGTATCGACCACTGGGTGACGCTCACCGAAGGCAAACGATGCGACCGCTCGCGCGGTGTAGTCGCCAACGCCGGTGAGTGCGAGCAATGACTCGAGATCGCGGGGCACGTCACCGTGGTGCACCTGCGTGATCTGCTCGGCGGCGCGGTGCAGCCATAGCGCTCGCCGTGGATAGCCGAGGCGCCCCCAGGCCCGCACCGCATCGCCCGCGGGAGCGGCTGCGAGCGCTTTCGGCGTTGGCCACCGGCTCATCCACGTCTCAAAATAGGGCGCCACTCGAGCGGCCTGCGTTTGCTGCAGCATGAACTCAGACACCAGCACCGCCCAGGCTTCGTCGGGCTGCGCGTGTTCGCTGCGCCACGGCAGATCGCGGGCTTCGCGACCGAACCATTCGCACACCGCCTGCGAGATCGCTGCAGCACGGGTGGTGCCTGGATCCGCACCTCGAATCGGGGGATGCTCGGGCCTTGCCGCGGGTTTCGGCGGGTCTGCGTGAACCACGCGCCCAGTGTACCGGGGTGTGCGCCGAACCCGCCGGTAGGCTGGTGGTGATGACACATGTACCAAACGGCCTGCTGCTGGTCGATAAAGCTGAGGATTGGACCAGTCACGACGCGGTTGCCAAGGCGAGACGCTCGCTGGGCACGCGAAAGGTCGGTCATGCGGGCACCCTTGACCCCATGGCGACGGGGCTGCTGGTGCTCGGCGTGGGGCCATCGACCCGCCTGCTGACGCATTTGGTGGGGCTCGACAAGACCTACACGGCGACGATCAGGCTTGGGGTGTCGACGGTCTCTGATGACCGTGAGGGCACGGTGCTCTTCGTCGCTGATCCTGCAAAGATTGAGGCGCTCGCCGCTCGTCCTGACCAGCTTGCTGCCGCGGTCGCAGCTCTGACTGGTCCGATCGAGCAGTCACCGAGCGCGGTGAGCGCGATCAAGGTTGATGGTCGCCGCGCCTACGACCGTGTGCGCGCTGGCGAGCAGGTTGAGTTGAAGAAGCGCCCGGTCACCGTGCACAGTTTTGAGATTGAGCCGCTGCGCCTGGCGTCGCTTGCCGGGCTTTCGGGTGGCAACGTGCCGGTCGATGTCATCGATGTTGATGCGACGGTGGTCTGCTCGTCAGGCACCTATGTGCGGGCGCTTGCGCGAGATCTTGGTGAGGCGCTTGGGGTTGGAGGCCACCTGACTGCGCTGAGGCGCACGAAGGTTGGCCCCTTCGACGTGGCCGACGCCGTGTCGACCGAGCAACTGAAGGGCGCCGAGGTGACGCCGGCACAGTTGCTGCAGCCCGCAGTGGTCGCTTCGCAGCTGTTCCCTGTGCTGCAGCTGGATGATGCGCAGGCAATTGACGTGGGGCATGGCAAGCGGCCATCACTGCGAGATGACCAGCGGCTGAGCGACGGCCAAGTGGATGCGCCTCTCGTCGCGGCGATCGCGCCCGGTGGTGAGCTTATTGGGCTGGTCGAGGTGCGAAACGGACGACTGCGCGTGGTCACCAATTTCCCGACCGCTCATGAGGGTGGTTCGCAGGTGGGCAGTGACCAGGAGCGTGACGGCGACTCATGATTGCCTGGTTCGGTGTCACCGTGATCGCGGTGTCGGTGCTCGCGGCACTCGTGTGCCTGGTGTCGTTCGCTCGAAAGCGCACCCCCAATGACTACACGCTGGGGGCGACGGTGCTCGTCGGTCTCCTGCTCCTTGCCCAGGTGGTCATTTCGATCGTTGCCCCCTTCGCCGGCAACGAGGCGGTCGGCGATCCGCTTGAATTTTGGATGTATCTGATCACCGCGCTGGTGCTGCCCTTCGGCGCTGCGTTTTGGGCGTTGATCGACCGCAAGCGCACCGCGATCCTCGTCTTGGTCGTGGTGAACCTTGCCGTCGCAGTGATGGTCTACCGCATGATGGTGATCTGGGGTTAGCCGACCGCGCAGCGCAGCCCGATGCCACGCCAAACAGCGGTAAGCTTGAGCGCGTGCCGAATTCAGAGTCTTCCCGTGCAACAAGCGTGCCTCGCACGAGTGGGCTTGGGCGTGTGCTCATCACGGTGTATTTGATTCTTGCGCTCGCCGCGACGCTGCGTGCGGTCTACCAGATCATTGCGAAGTTCGATGAGGCGCCTCTGGCCTACAGCCTCTCGCTCGTGAGCGGTCTCGTGTATATCGTTGCCACGGTTGCCCTGCTGAAGCGCACCGGGGTGTGGCGCGTGGTCGCGTGGGTGGCGCTTCTTTTTGAATTCGTCGGTGTCATCGTGATCGGCGCACTCAGCCTGATTCTGCCCGCACTGTTCGCGCACGATTCCGTGTGGTCATACTTTGGCAGCGGCTACCTCTTTGTGCCGCTGGTGTTACCGGTGCTCGGGATGATCTGGTTGCGCCGGGATCGTCAAGACCAGAAACACATCGGTGCCGATGAGCATGCCCACGACGAGGTGCGATATTGATGCGTGTCTTCGAGTCGCTCGACGCCATTCCAGAGCACGAATTTTCCGGTGGCACGGCGGTTGCGATTGGCAAGTTTGATGGCGTGCATCTGGGTCATCAGATGCTGCTTCAGCGAATCTTTGACGTGGGTGCTGCGCGGGGCACTGACCCGGTGGTGTTTACGTTTGCAAATAACCCACTGAGCTTCTTGCGGCCCGAGCTCTGCCCTGAGCCGCTGATGAGCAAAGCGCAACGGCTTGATGTGCTTGCTGCCGAAGGCGTGTCATCGTGTGTCATGGTTCCCTTTGACGCTGACCTTGCCGCGGTGTCAGCCGAAGACTTCGTCTCACAGGTGCTTGTCGGGCAGCTGCGGGTGCGGCACCTGTGCGTCGGCAATGACTTTCGCTTCGGTCACGGCGGAACGGGAGACCCCGTGCTGCTCGTGCAACTCGGTGAAGAGCTCGGTTTCAGCGTTGAAGTGATTGGTGACGTCGAGGATGATGCGCTGGGCAAGGTGTCATCGTCGCGAGTGCGCGCCGCTATTGTGCAGGGTGATGTGGCGAGTGCCGCGCGGATGCTTGGCCGACCGACCGAAGTGCGCGGCACCGTCGTCAGAGGAGATGCTCGCGGGCGAGAGCTCGGCTTTCCCACGGCAAACCTTGGTGGCCCACTCGAGGGACTGGTGCCAGCTGACGGCGTGTATGCAGGGTGGGCGACCGTCGGCGACCAGACCTACGCGGCGGCAATCTCGGTCGGCGCGAATGTGACGTTTGATCCCGATGGTGAGTCGCGGGTCGAGGCGTACCTGCTCGATTTTGCGGCAAATATCTATGGCGAAGAGATCGCGATTTCGTTTGTCGAGCGATTGCGCGGCATGGCGGCGTTTGCGACGGTGGACGCCCTGGTGACACGCATGCACGATGACGTGAGAGAAACGCGCACTCTGCTGGGCCAATGAGTGGCAGCGCGCCCAGATTGTGGTGCGGTAGACTCGCAGCAGGTGCTCTTCGCACATTTCCGTTCGAGTCGTCGTGATAGTCACGCTTCAGGCCGAACGACACGCGGCGAAGCACCTCGCGGCTCGGTAATCGAGCTGTGCCACGCTGATCAGGAGATCCATGGCAACCACCAGCGCCAGTCGGCAGAGTCGAGCGAAAGCTCAGTCGCGCCGTCGTCACACGCATAACGAAGGCATCATCCCTCTGCTTGCAAGGGCCGTTCGCGAGGTTGAGGCCTCGGCGCACCGCGGCAAGGCGAGCCCATCGGGGCGCACCAAGTTTCAGGTCATCGCGCTCTTGATGCGCGAAGAGCGCGCGCGAGTGCGCAGCGATGAAGAGATGAGCGAATCAGAGCGCAGCGAAACGCTCAAGCGACTCGACGGGGTCGCCGCGATCCTTGCAAAAGCAGCCGCACGTGACACCTCGCTGATCACCCTGCTCGAGCCGACCTCAGCGATCAGCGATGCAACCCGCATGCTGAAGCGCAAAATGTTGACCCAGGCTGGCATCGCGCTGCCCGAAGAGGCGCCTGTGGCAGAACCCACGGCAGCCTATGTGCCACCAGAGCTTGCCGAGCGGCAGGTCGTGCCGAGCGGCATCGAATCACGCATGCTCGCGAGCCCTTTCTTGGCGCCAGACCTCAGCAGCGCGACACGGCGCACGCCCGTGGTGCGGCTTGCCAACTGGGAGTTGCTCGGGCCACTGCTGAAGTCATTCGAGCAGGGCGGCGGGCAAAGTGCCTGCATGCCGCTGCCTGAAGCCCCGGTGATCGACCGTCTCGCGCCGGCTGGTCTCGAACTCATGCAACACCAGGCGCGGTTTCTCGAGAGCGTGCGTCAGGGGCACCGCAGCTTTTTGCTCGCCGATGCGCCGGGCCTTGGCAAGACCGCACAGTCGGTGATTGCAGCGTCGGTGTCGGGTGCCTACCCGCTGCTCGTCGTGGTGCCGAACGTGGTCAAAATGAACTGGGCCCGCGAGGTAGAGCGGTGGACGCCGCAGCGTCGCGTCACCGTGATTCACGGAGACGGTGATGACATTGACGCCTTTGCCGATGTGTTTGTCGTGAACTACGACATTCTCGATCGTCACCTGAGCTGGATTTCCCGCTTTGGGTTCCGCGGCATGGTGGTCGATGAGGCGCACATGATTAAGAATGTGCAGTCGCAGCGTTCACGCAACGTGCTCGCGATTGCCGAGAGCATCCGCGGCAGAATGCCGAGCTCGCGCCCCCTGCTTATGGCGCTCACGGGCACACCACTCATCAACGACATCGATGATTTCCGTGCAATTTGGCGGTTCCTGGGCTGGACCGATGCTGAAAAGCCGGGGCCAGAACTGATGGCAGCGCTTGAGTCGAACGGCTACACACCGGCTGATCCCGCGTTTTACCCGGCCGCGCGAGAGAGCGTGATCGATCTCGGCATCGTGCGACGCCGAAAGATTGACGTGGCCGCTGACCTGCCAGCAAAGCGCGTCGTTGACCTGCCGGTCGAGCTTGATGACGAGCTTGGGCGCGGTATTCGCGACGCCGAGCGTCAGCTTGCCGATCGTCTCGTGCAGCGCTTCACCAGCATCAAGGCGGGCAAGCTGGGCCGCGAGATGAGCGACGACGCCATCATTCGCATGGTGTGCGCGCAAGATCTCGAAGAGTCGAACAGCTCATCGAGCGGCATCAACGTGTTCACCATGGTGCGCCAAATCGGCCAGGCCAAGGCAGGGCTTGCCGCAGACTTCGCGGCGCAGCTCGCGCACTCGGCTGGCAAGGTGGTGTTCTTTGCAAAGCACATCGATGTCATGGATCGCGCCGAAGCTGCCTTCGCCGAGCGGGGCCTTGGCACGATCTCGATCCGCGGTGACCAGACCGCAGCGTTCCGCCAGCAGCAGATCGACGCGTTCAACACTGACCCGGCGGTATCAATTGCCGTGTGCTCGCTGACCGCGGCGGGCGTGGGTGTCAACCTGCAGGCGTCTTCTGACGTGGTGCTCGCCGAGCTCAGCTGGACCGACGCTGAGCAGACCCAGGCGATCGACCGCGTGCACCGCATCGGCCAAGACGAGCCGGTGACCGCTTGGCGCATTGTTGCCGCGCAGACGATTGACTCGAGGATCGCTGAACTCATCGATTCAAAGGCCGGGCTCGCGGCGCGCGCGCTCGACGGCGCCGAGGCGAAGAACGAAGAAGAAGATTCGGTGCAGTTGCTCGCGCTGATCTCGGTGCTGCGACACGCTCTCGGGCAGTAGCAACGGCCCCGGCCGCGCCTGTTCACGCGACGGCGAGAGGCCGTTTGTGTTGCTGCGCTAGGCTGAGGCAGCGAAACGGGACGACCGAAGGAGGCCGCGGTGAGAGTCGGAGTGCTGTGTTCGGGTGGCGATAGCCCGGGAATGAACGCTGCGATCCGCGGCGTGGTGCTTCGTGGCGTTGATGTGCACGGCTTTGAGATGGTCGGCTTCATCGACGGTTGGCGCGGCTTTCATGAGGGCGACACGATCACGCTCGACCGCCCCGCGGTTCGGGGCATCTCTCCGCTTGGTGGGGTGATGCTCGGCACCAGCCGCGTGCCACCGTTCGAGGGCCGCACGGTCGACGAGATCGATCTTGAGCCGTTTCGGGCGCAGATGGAGCGCTTCGGCCTCGATGGTTTCGCGCTCATTGGCGGCAACGGCACCCAAACGGTCGCCCACCTGCTGTCACAGTCGGGAATCAACGTGGTCGGGCTACCAAAGACCATCGACAATGATCTCGGCGGCACCGATTACACCTTCGGTTTTGACACCGCGGTGTCGATTGCCTCAGAGGCGATCGACAGGCTGCGCACCACTGGCGAGTCACATCGACGATGCATGGTGCTCGAGGTGATGGGCAGAGACGCCGGCTGGATCGCGCTGCACGCGGGCATGGCCGGCGGCGCGCAGGTGATGCTGATCCCAGAGTTTCCCGAGTCGCTCGACCAGGTGTGCGAGTGGGTGCGCAGCGTGCATCACCGCGGCCGCTCATCACTCGTGGTGGTCGCTGAGGGCTTCGTGCTCGCCGACGATGGGCAGGCGGTCACACACGATGGCTTTGATGCCCTCGGTCGGCCGAGGCTGGGTGGGGTAGCTGAGGTGCTCGCGCCCCTCATCGAAGAACACACTGGCATTGAAACCCGCGCAACCGTGCTCGGTCATGTGCAACGCGGTGGGTCGCCGACCGCGTTTGATCGGGTGCTTGCGACCCGCACCGGCATCGCTGCTGCTGATGCGATACTGCGCGGCGAGTGGGACACCATGGCGGGGCTGCGGGGTGACCGCATCGAGATGGTGCCACTCGCAGACGCGGTGGCGTCACTCAAGCAGGTGCCAGAAGAGCGCTACGTCGACGCCCGCCTGAACTTTGGTTAAACGGCCAGCTGCTGCTTGACGTCGCCAAGCGATGGGTTCGTCGCGGTTGAGCGGTCGGGGTAGACCACGGTGGGCACGACCGCGTTGCCACCATTGATCTGTTTGACGAGGTCTTCCGTGCAGGGCGTGTGCTCGATGTCAATCTCGACGTAGCCGATGCCCTCGCTGTCGAGCATCTTCTTCAGTCGCTTGCAGTAGCCGCACCAGTCGGTCGAAAACATGGTGATGGTGCGATCTTCGGGCACAAAATCAGTGAGTTCGGCGCTCATGGAGGCTCTCTTTCAGCGGGGAATACCGGGACTTTTACTCTAGCCGCTGAGACTGACAGACGCCTCATATTTCGCCCGTTTCTGAGGTGGTGATGGGGCTGGGAACGGGCAACGGCTTGAGCGCACAATTGGCCGCCGTCACTCGACTTGACCGAACCCGGTTCGCTTGCGAAAATGAAGCGCACGCGAACAGTAGTTGACCGGTCGGTAACGTCACAGTGAACGATGCGCGCGACGCACAACCCAACGAACGAAAGAAGCCGGTGGAAATCACCCTCATCGTGTTGCTGGTCATTGCGCTAGCGCTCTTTTTCGACTTCACAAACGGTTTTCACGACACGGCAAACGCGATGGCCACACCCATCGCCACCGGTGCGCTGAAGCCAAAGACCGCGGTGCTGCTCGCCGCGATCCTCAACCTCGTCGGAGCGTTTCTCTCGACCGAGGTTGCCAAAACCATCTCGGGCGGCCTCATCAATGAGGGTGACGGGGGAGTGCTCATCACCCCAGAGATGATCTTTGCCGGGCTGATCGGTGCGATTGTGTGGAATCTGCTGACCTGGTTCCTCGGGTTGCCATCGAGTTCGTCCCACGCGCTGTTTGGTGGTCTCATCGGTGCCGCGCTGGTTGGCGCCGGCATTCAGGCCATCAACGGTGGCGTGCTGCTGTCAAAAGTGATCATTCCCGCTATCGCGGCGCCGCTCACGGCAGGTATTGTCGCCTTCACCGCCACGAAAATCGCCTACCGAATCACCAAGCGCAATGACGGCCGCAAAGACGGCCGCGGTCGATACCGGTACGCGCAAATTGCATCATCGTCACTCATTGCGCTCGCGCATGGCACGAACGATGCGCAGAAGACAATGGGCGTGATCACGCTGACGCTGGTGGCGGCAAATCTGCAGGAGCCGGGCTCTGGCCCTCAGTTCTGGGTCATCGTTGCGTGTGCCCTCGCTATTGCCATCGGCACCTACTCGGGTGGCTGGCGCATTATTCGCACCCTCGGTGCTGGTCTGACCCAGGTGAAGCCCGCCCAGGGCTTCGCTGCAGAAACCAGCACCGCGGCCACGATCCTCGCGTCAAGCCACCTCGGCTTCGCGCTTTCGACGACACAGGTCGCTTCGGGCTCAGTGATTGGCTCGGGGCTTGGCCGCAAGGGCTCAAGCGTGCGCTGGCGCACCGTGGGTCGCATCGGGGTCGGATGGCTGCTCACGCTGCCCGCTGCTGGTGCGGTCGCGGCTGTTGCAGCGCTGATTGCCCATTTGGGCACTATCGGAATTGTCATTGATACCCTGCTGGCGGTTGGCGTGACGCTCTTCATCTTTATTCGCTCGCGTCGCAACCGCGTCGACAGCTCGAACGCGATTGCCGTGCCCGACGTCGCAGAGTCTGGATATGCGGTGCGTATCGGCAGCCGCAAGGTTCGCAAGGTGCCCACGAAGACGGGCACTGTGCCACCGCTCACCGCTGTCGCACAGTCCGCGGTTCGAGACGATAAAGCCGCTCGTGAAGCTGAACAGCGCGCGAAGGCCGAGCGTGAGGCGGCCGAGCGGGCAGCGAGAAAAGCGGCGAAGCGGGCGAAGAAGGCGAAGAAGAACGGGGGCGCGAAATGAACATCGACTGGATGGCGTTCGTCATCGTCTTTGCCGCGTCACTTGGCTCGGCCGCGGTGCTCGTCGCGCTGTACTCGCTGGGAATCCGCTTTCTCGCCACACCCGGTCCGAAGGTGATGCGTGAAGATGGCACATATGAACCAGACGGTCCATCACGCGACGACGAAGATGACGATGTCGACGACGAGGCTCGCCCGCTGTGGGCGACCGTCGCCGCAAACGTCTGCTTCGCGCTCTGTGTTATCGGGGTGCTGGGTGGTATTTACCTGATTGTGCCCGCCCTGCACAGCTGAACCCTCGGTGACTGACCGCCGCATGCGCGGCGGGTGGCTCGCGACTACGCTGGGGTCATGAATGATTCAGCGATCACGACCATCGTTGCCGGCTTGCGCCACAGCTATCAGCAGGGTGTCACTCGCCCCGAGGCGTGGCGACGGGCACAGTTGCAGCAACTGCGTCGAATGCTCACTGAACGCGCGGCTGACTTTGAGGCAGCGCTGTTCGATGATCTGAGCAAGTCGCCCGCTGAGGCGCAGCTGACTGAGATTGGGTTTCTCGTCAGCGAGATCGATCACTCGCTCGACCACCTCAGCGCCTGGATGCGCCCGAAGCGTGTCTCGGCGCCCCTCGCGCTGCAGCCTGCCGCAGCGAAGGTGGTGCGTGAGCCGCTCGGCCTGGCACTGATCATCGCACCGTGGAACTACCCCCTCATGCTCGCGCTGTCCCCACTGGTCGGGGCGCTGGCCGCGGGCAACGCCGCCGTGATCAAACCCAGCGAGATTGCGCCCGCCACCAGTGCCGCACTGGCATTGCTCGTGCCTGAGTACCTGGATCGCCGTGCAATTGCGGTGATTGAGGGTGCGGTGCCAGAGACCACCCAGCTACTTGCGGAACGCTTCGATCACATTTTCTTCACTGGGAGCGGGAACGTTGGGCGCATCGTGGCGAAGGCCGCGGCCGAACACCTCACCCCCATCACACTTGAGCTCGGCGGCAAGTCGCCGGTCTATGTGGACGACACGGTGAACCTCGCCGATGCTGCGCGGCGTATTGTGTGGGGCAAGTTCATCAATGCCGGCCAGACCTGTGTCGCTCCTGACTATGTCTTGGGTCGTCGCGAGGTGCTTGGTCGTCTCGCGCCGAAGCTCACGGACGCGATTCATGAGCTCTATGGCAGCGCGGTGCAGAATAACCCCGACTTCGGTCGCATCGTGAGCGACTCGCAGTTCGCGCGTCTGGT
>JAAZFP010000211.1 GCA_012511645.1 Microbacteriaceae bacterium | reverse complement strand
ATCCAAGCCTGATGTTTACGGTTGCGGGCATGGTGCCATTTGTGCCCTACCTCTCGGGTCTCGTGCCAGCACCATACTCCCGCGCGACGAGTGTGCAGAAGTGCATTCGAACGAACGACATCGAAGAGGTTGGAAAAACCCCTCGTCACGGCACGTTCTTCCAAATGTGTGGCAACTTCTCCTTTGGCGATTACTTCAAAGAGGGCGCCATTCGATTTGCCTGGGAGCTGCTCACGTCGAGCGAAGACGATGGCGGGCTTGGTTTTGATCCCCAGGATCTCTGGGTCACGGTCTATGAAGACGATGATGAGGCTCATTCGCTCTGGCGCGAGATTGCGGGTCTGCCAGATGAGCGAATTCAACGACTGGGCAAAGACACCAATTATTGGTCGACAGGTCAGCCTGGCCCTGCTGGCCCGTGCAGCGAGATCTTCTTTGACAGAGGCCCGGCATACGGCATAGATGGTGGTCCCGCCACTGACGATGACCGCTATGTGGAGATCTGGAATCTGGTCTTTATGCAGAACCAGATTGAGAATGTGCGGTCAAAGACTGAGTTTGACATTGTTGGGCCACTCCCCAAACAAAACATCGACACAGGGCTCGGGCTCGAACGCGTTGCGTTTCTGAAGCAGGGCGTCGAGAACATGTATGAGATCGATCAGGTTCGGCCGGTGCTTGACGCTGCTGCTGAGCTCGCCGCAAAGACGTACGGCGCGAATGAGGCCGACGACGTTCGGTTGCGGGTTATCGCAGATCACGTCCGAAGCGGGCTGATGCTCATTGCCGATGGCGTGACCCCCTCGAACGAGGGCCGTGGCTACATTTTGCGTCGCCTGCTGCGCAGGGTGATTCTGTCGATGCGCTTGCTTGGGGTCGTGCAGCCCACGTTTGAGGTGTTGTTTGCTGCCTCACGCGAAGCGATGAAAGACGCCTACCCAGAGGTTTCAGAGGGCTTTGGCTTCATTTCTCGCACGGCCTTGGCAGAAGAACGTACGTTCCTCCGCACGCTGGCTTCCGGTATGCAGATTCTTGACGATGCTGTGGCACATGCGGCCACGTCTGGCCGAGTCATTGATGGTTCCACTGCCTTCATGCTGCATGATACGCACGGATTCCCGATCGAACTCACCCTCGAGATTGCGCAGGAGGGCGGGCTAGACGTCGACGAAGCGGTATTCCGCTCGCTCATGCAGGAACAGCGTGATCGGGCCAAGGCCGATGCCAAGGCGAAGAAGGGGCAACGCGCAGATCTCTCAGTGTACAAAGAGCTGCGTGGTCTCGGCGAAACTCAGTTCATCGGATACGACGAGTTGGAACACGAGACCCGTGTGCTCGGAATCGTGGTCGATGGGGTGCCGAGCCCGGCTGCGAGCGAAGGCGACATCGCGGAACTCGTGCTTGCTGAAACCACGCTGTGGGCTGAGTCCGGTGGCCAAGACAGCGACCATGGATTGATCGTTGGTGACGGCTTTGAAGCCGAAGTGCTTGACGTGCAAAAGCCGGTGCCTGGCCTGATTGTGCACACCGTGAAGGTCACTGTCGGTACGGTTGCCGTTGACGCGCGCGCAGTAACCAAGGTCGACGCGGAGTATCGCCGCGGTGCAACGCAAGCACACTCGGCGACGCACATCATGCATGCCGCGCTTCGTGACGTTCTGGGCCCCAACGCGCACCAGGCCGGTTCGTACAATAAGGCTGGTTATATGCGGCTTGACTTCACGCACAGCGAGGCGCTCAGCGCACAAGCAAAGAGCGAGATCGAGGAAATCGCGAACCAAGCTGTGCGCAGCAACTACGAAGTCGTCACGCGGGAAATGCCCCTGGACGAGGCGAAGGCGCTTGGAGCGATGGCGCTCTTCGGTGAGAAGTATGGTGAGCGGGTGCGGGTGGTTGACATCGGTGGCCCATGGTCGCGCGAACTGTGCGCCGGCACGCATGTGGGTCGAGCCGCTGAAGTGGGGATGATCAACCTCGTCAGCGAGAGCTCGGTTGGTAGCACGAACCGCCGAGTTGAATCGTTCGTCGGCTTGGAAGCGTTTCACAATTTTGCCGCCGAGCGCGCGATTGTGCAGCAGCTGACGAGCGGGCTCAAGGTCCCTCGTTTCGAGGTGGTTGAGCGCGTATCAGAGCTCACCGCACAACTGAAAGCGGCCGAAAAGAAGATTGCGCAACTTGAGTCGGCTCGGCTCGGTGAACGATTGCCATCGCTCGAAGCCTCGGCAGAGCAACTCGGGGGAGTGCGGGCGGTGGTGCAGTCGCTTGGCGCCGTTGGATCCGCTGATGATGTGCGTGGACTCGCTCAGCAACTTCGGGAACGCATGGCAGCTGAAGCTGCGGTGATCGTGCTTGCCGGTGACGCAGGGGGCAAACCTGTGGTGATTGCGGCGACGACTGCTGGTGCGCGGGATATGGGCGTCAAAGCTGGGGCGCTCGCGAAATGTGCGGCCGGAGTGCTTGGCGGTGGCGGCGGCGGAAAAGACGATCTTGCGCAGGGCGGTGGCACAGATCCGCAGAAGATTACCGACGCGCTCGACGCGGTGCGTCGAGAGCTAGCGGGCTAAATCCATGCGCGCTGGTGTTCGGCTCGCAATCGACGTCGGCAAGGCTCGCATCGGAGTGGCTCGGTGCGATCCTCACGCGATGCTTGCAACGCCCGTTGAGACCGTGGCGAGGGTGAGCAATGGTGATACTGACATCGCCAGGCTCGTCGAGCTGGTGGGGGACGTTGAGGCGTTCGAGGTTGTTGTGGGTTTGCCGCTTGGCCTAGGCGGGCATCGCACCCCTTCGACCGATGATGCAGAGGAATTTGCCAAACGGCTGGTTCGTGCGCTCGGTGCAACTGCTGCGACTGAGCGTCCAGTAGCGGTACGCCTCGTGGATGAACGACTCTCAACAGTCGCCGCGCAGAGCAATCTTCGAGCCGCGGGGCGCAACACCAAACAGAGCCGAAACGTCATCGATCAGGCAGCCGCAGTGGTCATCCTCGAGCATGCTCTTGAGATGGAGCGTGGCCTGGGCAGGCCTCCAGGTACGGTAGTAGAGTCGCAGACAATAGAGCACAACCAGGATGCCCCTCCGGCAGAAGAAAGTGACCCAGCATGAGCCACCGACCATCTGCCAAGCAAGAGCGCGCAAAACAATTTCGCAAACGGTGGATCATTTCACTGAGCGTGGTGTTGGTGCTGCTGCTTGCGCTCGGATCGGTTGCAGCGTATGCGTGGTCACAGTATGGCGAGCGAATTGCGCTCGAACTGGGCTGGACCTCGAATGATTTTGAGGGCAACGGTCAAGGCGAGATCGTCATCACGATTTCGAGTGGTGAGATCGGCGAAGATGTCGCTCGCACCCTGGCAGACGCTGGGGTGGTGAAGACCTCACAGGCATTTTATGAACTCCTGCTGGCACAGGACCCCGCGGTTGACTTTCATCCCGGTTCGTATCGATTGCGGCTGGAAATGAGCTCCCAGGCGGCACTCGACGCGCTGCAGGACCCGGAGAACCGGGTGCGTCTCACCGCGATGATTCCTGAGGGAAGGACCGCGAGCCAGACTCTTGAATTGATCTCTGATGGGGCAGAAATTCCACTGGACGATCTGATTGCGGCTGCATCTGAGCCCCGGTCTTTTGGCCTGCCTGAGGGTGTGGACTCGCTGGAGGGGTGGCTCCATCCGGCCACTTACGAGTTTGAACCAGAAACCTCCGCGCATGACGCGATTGCGAAGCTGGTTGGGTATCAGGTTTCCATGCTCGATGACCTCGGAGTGCCGGAAGCAGACCGCCAGCGCGTGCGCACGGAGGCCTCAATTGTGCAGCGTGAAGCGGGAACTGCTGACGATTTTGGCAAGGTTGCTCGAGTGATCGAGAACCGACTCGCCATCGGCATGAAGCTTGAGATGGACTCGACCTCGCAGTATGGCATTGGGCAGGATAACGATGGCAGCGTGTGGTCTTCGGGCGAAGCGCTTGGCGACGACAACCCTTGGAACACTTATCTGCACGAGGGGCTTCCCGTTGGTCCTATCGCAAACCCCGGCAGGGCAGCAGTAGAGGCAACCCTGAACCCAACGCCGGGGGACTGGCTGTATTTCGTGGCAATCAATCTTGAAACCGGTGAATCTCGGTTTAATGAAACCTATGCGGGTCACGAAGCCGACACCCAGGTGCTCCGTGAATGGTGCGCTGAGAACCCAGGATTCGGGTGCTGATGCACCGTCACCTTGCGGTACTCGGTTCACCAATCGCCCATTCGCGGTCGCCATTCATTCACCGTGCCGCCTACTCAATGCTCGGTCTTCCATGGGAGTACCAAGCCGTCGACGTCACGGAAGAACGCCTCGCTGCATTCCTCAATACTCGCGATGACACCTGGCTCGGTTTCTCCGTAACGATGCCGCTGAAGGGCGAGGCGCGTCGGCTCAGTGCGGTTCTTGATCCTGTCGCGACAGAAAGCGCGGTGGTGAACACCCTGCTCCGGCTTATCGATCATGATGGTCAGCCATCGTGGGCGGGATTCAATACTGATGTAGCCGGCCTCGCTGCAGCGCTCGAAGAACGAGCGTTTGATCTCTCGCACACGCTGGTGTTTGGCTCTGGTGCAACCGCGATGTCGGCGGTGATGGCCGCGAGAATGCTGGGTGCGTCTCGGGTGAGTGTGCTCGCGAGAAGACCTGAGGCAGCAGCGGCCCTCGCGGAACAGTTTTCTGATGCGAGCCATGGATTTGCATGTGACGCGAGCTCAATTGTCGACGGAATCTCACAGATGAGCGACTCTGCGACCAGCGTGATCTCAACGATTCCAGGGGACGTACAAACGACAATGAGTTTTGAGGTTCTGCCAACGCATGTGCCGCTCTTCGACGTCGCCTATGACCCATGGCCGTCGCCCTTTGCCGCACACTGGCGAGCAGGCGGTGGAGTGGTGGAGCCAGGCATAAGCATGTTGGTACACCAGGCGCTGTTGCAGGTGAGAATCTTCGTCAACGGTGACCCAGGCATGCCGGTCCACGATGAAGGGCGAGTGTTGCACGCGATGCGCGATGCTGCGGGGGTCACTGATCTCGCCTGACCTCAGGCGTTCTTGAGGAGGAGCCAATGCGAATTCCACTGCCACCGAGTGTTCAGGATCGGATACATCTGGCTGAGCAGCCGGTCGTTGCGAAGCCAGCCGCCACCATTGCGGTGGTGCGGGACGGCTCTGAAGGGCTCGAAGTGTTTCTCATGCGCCGACAACGAAGCATGGCGTTTGCCGCGGGAATGTATGTGTTTCCCGGTGGCGGAGTGCACGAGGAGGATGCGGAACCCATCAGCTGGGTCGGTCCCACACCAGAATTCTTTGCTCAGCGGTTTGGGTGCGGCACAGAACTTGCCCATGGACTCGTGGTGGCGGCTGCGAGAGAAACCTTCGAGGAAACCGGTGTGTTGCTCGCCGGGGTCGACGAGCAGACCATCGTCCCTGACGCGACCGAATTCCATGACGCACGTCGGTCATTAGAGCAACGCGACATCTCATTTCGTGAGTTCTTGCACCAGCACGGGCTGACTCTGCGAGCAGATTTGCTCGGCTCTTGGTCACATTGGATCACTCCTGCATTCGAACCTCGCCGCTATGACACCCGATTTTT
>JAAZFP010000016.1 GCA_012511645.1 Microbacteriaceae bacterium | reverse complement strand
TTCCACCGAGACGAACCTCGAGATTCTGAAACAGCCGCTCCGCAACATCCCCCAGCCGCAGCCCGTCGTGCTCGAACTCATTCGTGACCCACGCATTGAGATGCGCCACGCGCTCCACGGTCTCCAACGAGAGGCCGGCATCCACATACATGTCGTCAAAATAGACGGCAGCCTCGATCGGCACCTCATTGGCCGCGAGACGTGCGGGGTCGTACATCTCGATCGGCACCTCCTGTGAAGCGAGCCGATCGACCGCGGCCTGAAAGCCTCGCAGCGGCCCAATCTCTTCGAACATCCAGGGAAACACGGTCTCACCGGTAAACAGCAGCGGACGGCGAGCCTCATCAAACTGTGGCCGGCGGTCGCGCTCGCGCTGCGCCGCCCAGTTGCTTGGCCCCGAACCATAGATTGACTCTTGCAAGGCAATGAACAGCGGATTTGTCGCGAACGACGTGGCCGCCTCAACCTCAGTCACAAACGTGTCTGAGAGTGTCGTTTCTTCACGGTCGGCAAACGCCTCATCAAACAGCCAATGCACCCGGTCGTAGCCCGGCTTCATCCCGAAATCGAGCCCAAGTGTTTGGAGGCGCCGAACCGTCAGCCGGTCACCGCTTGGCAGACGCACCTCACTTGACTGAAGCACATCGGCCACTCTCGCGATGCGCGAGGTGAGGTGGGGGTGACGTGCCTGAAACTCGAGGTTCTTCGCCTCGATGCGAGGAAACGTGCGCGCATAGACCACAGCAGGATCCGGTTCGATCGAAGGCAGTCCACCCGTGATCGCCGAGGCAACGACTGCCTCTGGCGCCTGCGACAGGTAGTGCAGAGTCAAGAAGCCGCCGTAACTTTGTCCGAGCGTCACCCAGGGCCTGCCCGCATAGTGCACCTGCCTCAGTGCCTCGAAATCACGAATGATCGAATCGGCCCGATACAGCGACAACAGGTGGGCGCCAGCCTCTGCTGAGAGCCCCGCAACATCTCGACCAGTCAGTGGCGTAGACCGCCCCGTACCGCGTTGGTCAGGCAGCACCACGCGGAACCGCTTGGTCGCACTCGCGATGAAGCCGTCGTTGCCAAGTGGCCTTGGCGATTTGCCACCCGGACCGCCCTGCAAATAGACCAACAGAGGCAGGTCATCATCACGCTTGGTCGCGTCGACCACCTCGCGCGCAAAGACTCGGATCGACGACCCCTCAGGCTCGCTCCAGTCGAGCGGAACGTCAACCCACAGGTCCCGTGCGGTGAGCTGCGCTCCAATCGGATACCAATGCGTCACGCGTGCTGCCTCAATTCTTCTGTGGTGCGATCGTGCCCGACACCCAGGCGCCAGGCCAACGGTGCAAGCCTAGCCAAGAACTCCCGGTGACTGCCGCGTGGCGAGTTCGGCTCTCGCGTACACTTTTCACGAGCGACCGGGAAGGGAGCGCACCATGCCACTCACATTCGCTGACTCCCCCAGGTCGAGCGTTGGGCTCGAGTGGGAGCTCGCTCTAGTTGACCAGGGCAGCAGAGAGCTCGTCAACTGCGCCCCCCAGGTGCTTTCACAGCTGTACACGGACTTTCCCGCGGATCGCTTTCCACATTTCACCGGCGAACTTCTCCAGAACACCGTCGAACTCGTGAGCGCACCGCACCCACGCATCAGTGACGCAACCGACGACTTGCGCACGCTCGCCTGCGCCGCGCAAGCCCAGGCACATGCGCTCGGCGCGGACCTCATCGGCTCGGGCAGTCACGCGTTCAGCCCGTGGCAACAGCAGCTCGTCACTGAGAATGCACGCTACGAGCGATTCATGCAGAAGTACCGATGGTGGGGCCGCAACATGCTGATCTGGGGCGTGCACATGCACATCGGCATCGACCGGACTGAACGCGTGATTCCTATCATGCACGCGCTGCTCACCTATCTGCCCCATTTACTTGCGCTCTCGGCATCGAGCCCGTTCTGGGCTGGCGAATCCACGGGCTACGCATCCAACCGCACCCTGCGCTTTCAGCAGTTGCCAACGGCTGGCCTGCCGATTGACGTAAACACCTGGGCCGAGTTCGAGCAGGTAGTGACCGACCTCGAAACCACCGACATCATTGCCGAGCCAACAGAGCTGCGCTGGGACATTCGCCCGGCACCCCGATGGGGCACCCTCGAAGTGCGGTTCTGCGACGGCGCCTCAACGCTGGAGGAGATCGGCGCGCTGGCTGCGCTCACTCAGTGCCTTGTCGAACACAGCCAGCAGCAACTCGATCAAGGATCAGCGCTGCCCCGGCTGCGCTCCTGGTTTGTGCGCGAGAACAAGTGGCGCGCCGCTCGATATGGGCTTGACGCGGCGATCATCGTCGATAACACCGGCACCCAGGCACCACTGCGCAATGAGATCACTCAGCTGGTGTCTTCGCTCGCACCAACTGCGACCGCGCTCGGCTGCGAGACCGAGCTTGCGTCGATTGCGAGTCTTCTCACGCGTGGAACAAGCGCTGAACGACAACTCCGTCTGTTTGAGCAGCTCGGTGGCGCCGCTGCGGGGCGACCTGCGCTTATGGGCGTTGTCGATTCGCTCGCAAACGAACTCGCCTCGGGTCTGCGTTAGCGACCGCGGCCGAGCATTTGCTGCAACTGAGCCAAATCAGCGGCATCTGGCGTAGGCGCTTCGGCAGCCCCCTGGCCCAGACCGAACCCTGAGCCGCTGGCTGGCTGAGCTGGCTCGGCTGAGGTGATCGCGGCTCGCTTCGCCGGATTGCCTGAGCGCTTTGCGCCCTTCGCCTTACCCTTCGGCTGCTGCTTCTTCTTGCCCGCGTAGCCGCCGCCCATGCCGGGCATCGGACCCATTCCAGGAATCTGTGGCATGCCGCCCTTTGCGACAGTCTTCATCATCTTGGCCGCCTGCTCGAATCGCTGCACGAGCGAATTCACCTCGGTCACCGTGGTGCCCGAGCCCTTGGCAATGCGTAAGCGTCGCGACCCGTTTAACAGCTTGGGGTTGTGCCGCTCGGCCTTCGTCATCGACTGAATGATGGCCTCGGTGCGAATGATCTCGCGCTCGTCGAAGTTCTCGAGCTGATCTTTCATCTTGCCCATGCCGGGCAGCATGCCCATCATCTTCTTGATGGAGCCGGCACCGCGAAGCTGCTGCATCTGCTTCAAGAAGTCATCGAGGGTGAACTGCTCACTCGCGATCTTCTCAGCGACCTTCATCGCTTCTTCTTCATCGAAGGCCTGCTGCGCCTGTTCGATGAGCGTGAGAATGTCGCCGAGATCGAGGATGCGGCTCGCCATACGGTCAGGGTGGAATGGCTCGAAATCGCCGAGCCCCTCACCGGTCGACGCGAACAGAATCGGCTTCCCAGTGACCCCGCGAATCGACAGCGCGGCACCGCCGCGCGCATCACCGTCGAGCTTGGTGAGCACCACACCCGTGAAGTCGACGCCCGCCTGGAAGGCCTGGGCGGTCGCAACGGCGTCCTGACCGATCATTGCGTCGATGACAAAGAGCACCTCGTCCGGATCAATCGCCTTGCGAATGTCTGAGGCCTGCTTCATGAGCTCTGCATCAACACCGAGACGGCCCGCGGTATCGACGATGACAAAGTCGTGCTGCTTTGCCTTCGCTTCGGCGACACCAGCCTTCGCAACCTTCACCGGATCGCCCACGCCATTGCCGGGCTCGGGGGCAAAGATCGCGGCACCCGCCTGTTCGGCGACGACGCCGAGCTGGGTGACCGCATTCGGCCGCTGCAAGTCACAGGCGACGAGCAGCGGCGTGTGGCCCTGATCTTTCAGCCACTTCGCCAGCTTGCCTGAACGCGTTGTCTTCCCCGCGCCCTGCAAACCCGCGAGCATGATGACCGTCGGCG
>JAAZFP010000210.1 GCA_012511645.1 Microbacteriaceae bacterium | reverse complement strand
GGCAAGGCGGGTCAGGTGCTGCTGACCGCCGTGTTGCAGGCCGCACTGGTGATCGCGTTCGCTGTGGTCGTGTTCCAGGTCGAGTTGCCCACCGATCCAGAGCTGTGGCTGCGCTTCGCGTGGATCTTTGTGCTCGGCATCGTCACCATGACCCTGCTCGGTATCGCTCTGTCGTCGCTGCCACGCTCGGGGCGCAGCGCCACCGCGGTCGTGTTGCCGATTTCGCTGCTCCTGCAGTTCATTTCGGGCGTCTACCTGCAGTTCTCGATGCTGCCCGAGTGGTTGCAGAATGTGGCCTCGCTCTTTCCGCTGAAGTGGCTCGCCCAGGGCATGCGCAGCGTATTTTTGCCCGAGCATTTCGAGCTCGCTGAGATGCATGAGAGCTGGGATCTCGGTCTCATCGCGATCAACCTTGGCGGATGGTTGGTGGCGGGTCTGATCCTGAGCCTCATCACCTTTCGGTGGGTGCGTCGGGCCTAGCGGCCCGCGTGCTGCGAACGTCGACACGGGGTGAGATCACAGAGAATGGTGAGTGTGAGCGAGCATCGAGACCAGGTGAGTGAGCGCTCGCAGCAGGCAGGAGACGAGTTCACCGAGCACCGGGGGTCGCTGCTGTGGTGGGATCTCATCACCGCTGCCACGCTGGTCGTGCTCGCCATTATCGTGTTCGCGAGTCGCTTTGATCTTGGGCCAGCCCTCGCTGCCGGTGCCTTCATCTCGCTCGCGGTCCTCGCCTCGTTCTATCTGGTACTTGGCCGCACTGCGCTTCGTCTCGGCATGCGCGATGCGGCGCAGACTGCGAGCGGCACCGTCTTTTTGGTGCTGCTCGTAGTGCTCGTCGGCGCGGCCTCGTGGGTCTACCCAACGCTTGCATCGCTGCAAGCACTCGCCTACCCATTCATCTGGGTTATCGCCGACGCCTACCGGCGGGCCGTGGCGTGGAGTGCTGCGCTGGCGCTCACCGTCGGCATCGGGTCTGCGATCGCTTACGGCCGTTACGAAGGCATCTCACCGGTCTGGCAGGCGGCGGTGATCGCCACGGTTTCGTTTGTGTTCGCGGTCGCGATGGGCACCTGGATCACGCGGATCGTGCTGCAGGGCGACCGATACCGTGACCTCGCTGAGCGGCTGCGCGCATCACAAGAGACCGTTGCCGAGCTCAGCGCACAGGCCGGTGCCGCAGGCGAGCGCGAGCGCCTCTCGCGCGAACTGCACGACACGCTCACCCAAACCCTCACGGGCCTCGTCATGCTGAGCGAACAGGCTGAGCGAGCGCTCGCCGGCGGTGACGCGGAGCGGGCTGCCGATCGGGTGGCGCGCATCACCGAGGCTTCGCGCGAGGCGATGGCCGAGGCCAGGGCGCTTGTGGCAACCACCCAGCCCTTGGGTGACGGCGGGCTCGTGCAGGCTATCGATCGAGTGGCCGATCGGCTGCGCCGAGACACCGGACTCACCGTGCACTGCGAGCTCGCGTCACTGCCGCTCGATCGCGAGCGTGAGGTGGTGCTCTTGCGAGCTGCACAGGAGGGGCTCGCAAACGCGCGCCGTCACGCCCGTGCGAGCACCGTGTGGGTGACGCTGCGGCAGCCGGAGGGCGACGAGATGCCGGCGGTACTCTCTGCGGGCGAGGAGCAGTCACCTGAGACGCGGCGATGGGCGCTGCTCACGGTCGCAGACGATGGCGTGGGCCCCGAGATTGCGGCCGCTCGCGGGGAGGGAGAGGGCTTTGGGCTCAGCGGACTCGCCGAGCGGGTGCGCAGCGCCGGCGGGGTGCTCACCTTCGGACCGCAGACTGGCGGTGGCGCGTCACTCGGAGTGTGGGTGCCGCAACGAAGGGCAGAAGAAACAAGCACGGCAGAACGAGACACAGAGCAAAGGAGTGCACTGTGATTCGCATACTGGTGGTCGATGATCACCCGGTGGTGCGCTCAGGCATTGTCGGCCTGCTCGACACTGAGCCGGGGTTCGATGTGGTCGCCGAGGCCGAGAGCGGTGAGCGGGCACTTGCGCTGCTTGCCGAGTTGCCG
>JAAZFP010000209.1 GCA_012511645.1 Microbacteriaceae bacterium | reverse complement strand
GACGAGGAGATCATCGTGCACAACTATGTTAACCTCGGCATCGCTGCGGCAACCCCGCGAGGTCTCGTGGTGCCAAACATTAAGGATGCACAGGATCTCAGCCTGATCGGCCTCGCCCAGGCCATTCAAAGCCTCACCGACACTGCCCGCCTTGGCCGCACGACGCCGGCCGACATGCAAGACGGCACGATGACGATTACCAACTTCGGCGTGTTTGGCATCGACTACGGCACGCCAATCTTGAACCGGGGCGAGGCTGGCATTCTGGCGATGGGCTCGATCAAGCAGAAGCCGTGGGTGGTCGACGGCCAGGTGATTCCTCGCTGGGTGACGACCGTTGGCGGCTCATTCGACCACCGTGTGGTCGATGGTAACGTGATCTCGCGCTTCATCGCCGACGTGGCCTCGATCATCGAAGAGCCCGCGCTGCTGCTCGACTGACATGAACGGGCGAGCATCGGGGCCGGCCGCCGTGATTGGGGCGGGCCCCAATGGGCTTGCTGCTGCGGTGACCCTCGCGCGAGCCGGGGTGCCGGTGACGGTGTTCGAGGCCGCAGAGACCATTGGTGGCGGCACCCGCACCACCGAGCATGTGATGCCGGGAGTGCTGCACGACGTGTGCTCGGCGATTCACCCGATGGCGCTCGCAACCGGTTTCTTTCGAGAGTTTGAACTCACGAAGCGCATGCGGTTCACGGTGCCCGACGCGTCGTACGCGAATCCGCTCGACGGCGTGGCTGGCGGGGCGACCGACGGGGGAGCGGGGCGCGCCGCGATCGCCTACCGCGGTCTTGAGCGCACGGCTCATGAGCTCGGTCGTGACGGCGGCGCCTACGCTGCCTTCTATCGGCCGCTGCTGCGACACCTCGACGGGGTGGTTGACTTTGCGCTCGGTCCCACGATGCTGCGGCTGCCGAGCGACCTGGTTGCCGCGATGGTGATGGGAACACGCACCTTTGAACAGGGATCGCTGCTTTGGAACCGGCGCTTTCGAGAGCACGCGGCGCCGGCGCTCATCAGCGGGGTCGCGGCGCACAGTATCGGCCGCATGCCCAACCTTGCCACCTCGGGCGTCGGCGTGATGCTCGGCACCCTGGGGCACGCGAGCGGATGGCCAGTGCCCATCGGAGGGAGCCGCGCGATTACCGACGTGCTCGCCGCAGACCTCGTGGCACACGGGGGAGCGATCGAGACCGACCACCCCATCGATGACGTGCGTCAGCTCGATGGGTTCGACGTGAAGCTCTTTGACACGTCAGCCCGGGGCATGGCGGCGATTGTTGGGGAGCAGTTTCCGGCCCGCTATCGCCGGGCGCTCGCGCGATTTGTGTATGGAGACGGCGCCACGAAGGTTGATTTCGTGCTGGACGGGCCGATCCCGTGGTCTGACGATCGGGTGGCCGAGACCCCGACCGTGCACCTGGGCGGGTCGCGGGCCGAGGGCGCCGCGGCAGAGCTCGAGGTGAGCCGCGGGCGTCATCCTGAGCGACCCTATGTGTTGCTCGCGCAGCCGACCGCGTTCGATCCCGACCGCAACCCCGCTGGCGTGCACGCCGTGTGGAGCTACACGCATGTGCCCAGCGGGTCAGACGTTGATGTGCAGGATCGGGTGATTGCGCAGATCGAGCGATTCGCGCCGGGGTTCCGCGACCGCATCGTGGCCGTGCGGCAGACCACCGCGGCAGAATTTTCGCGCTACAACCGCAACTATCACGGGGGCGACTTCAGCGCCGGCGCCGTGAACCTTCGCCAGCTGGCGATCCGGCCCACACTCTCGGTTGACCCGCATCGCACCCCCTCACCCGGCATCTACCTGGCCTCCTCGTCGGCGTCACCGGGCCCCGGCGTGCACGGCTTGCCTGGCTGGTTTGCGGCCCGGTCGGCGCTGCGTCACGAGTATGGCTTGCCTGCCCCATCGCTCGGCTTGGGCGCCGTATAGCCCAGATGGGTGGGGTTCCCCGGACCTGGGATATGTTCTTTGCGATGCCCCTAGCACCCGCTACTCTGGAATTTCGCGTTTTGCTGCGACGCGGTTTGATCCCGCCCCTGTACGCCACAGCCACAAGCTGACTGGTGCACAAGATCGCAGACCAGGGCTGTACGCGCCTCTCAGATGAGCACCCACGTTCGGTGCTCAATTTCGTGCACCCTCAGGAGACGACTATGACGCAACCCACCCGCACCGCAGACGCCGCGCTCGATCAGGCGCAGGCCATCACCGAAGACGAAATCTTCACTGCCCATCTTGGCGGCAAACTGAGCGTCGAACTCACGAACCCGCTCGATGATCGTCGGGATCTTTCGATCGCTTACACACCAGGAGTCGCGCAGGTCAGCCGGGCGATCGCCGAACAGCCAGAGCTCGCGAACTCTCATACCTGGGCCTCGCGCCTCGTCGCCGTCGTGTCTGATGGCACCGCCGTGCTCGGGCTCGGCGATATTGGTGCCAGCGCGTCGCTGCCGGTGATGGAGGGCAAGAGCGCCTTGTTTAAGCGGTTTGCTGGCCTGAACTCGATCCCGATCGTGCTCGATACGACCGATCCCGATGAGATCGTCGAGACCATCCTTCGCATTTCACCGAGCTTCGGCGCGGTGAACCTTGAAGATATCTCAGCGCCGCGTTGCTTTGAGATTGAGCGTCGACTGATCGAGGCGCTCGATATGCCGGTGATGCACGATGACCAGCACGGCACAGCGGTTGTGGTGCTTGCGGCGCTGCTGAATGCGGCGAAGGTGACCGGCAAGCAGCTCGAGTCGCTGCGCGCGGTGATCTCGGGCGCGGGGGCTGCGGGCATCGCGGTCGCCGACATGCTGCTTGCCTCGGGCATCAGCGATGTGATCGTGCTCGATTCGAAGGGTGCCTTGCACACCGGTCGCGAAGACATCGAGGGTGTGAAGCGTCAGATGGCTGAGCAGTCAAACCCGCGCGGCATCGCCGGTGGCACCGACGCGGCGCTGGCTGGCGCCGACGTGTTCATAGGGGTGTCGTCATCGCAGGTGCCGGAGGCGCACATCGCGGCAATGAGTGAGGGGTCGATCGTGTTCGCGCTGTCGAACCCAGACCCCGAGATTCACCCCGAGATCGCGCGCAAGCATGCGGCGGTCGTGGCGACTGGCCGTAGCGACTTTCCGAACCAGATCAACAATGTGCTCGCGTTCCCCGGCATCTTCCGTGGGGCGCTCGATGCCGGAGCGAAGCGCATCACGATCGAGATGAAGATTGCTGCTGCCGAGGCGATCGCAGCGCTGGTGCCCGAGCCCACCGCAGATCTGATCGTGCCGAACCCTTTCACCCCGGGCGTTGCCGACGCGGTGGCTCGGGCGGTGCTCGAGCAGGCCTAAGGCCAGCCTCGACCACCACAGGTCGAGAGAGACAGGCTGGGGGCCTGCCGCACGAATATGTGCGGCAGGCCCCCAGTGCTGGTGCGGGTGATTAGCCGTGCGTCGCGCGGGTGCGCTCGAACAGCGGCTTGAAAAGCCAGCCGGCGAGCAGGCCGCCGACGATCGGGAAGAGCAGGAAGGCCCACAGCTGCATCAGGGCCACCTCGCCGCCGTAGATCGCGCTGGCGATCGAGCGGGCCGGGTTGACCGAGGTGTTTGAGATGGGAATCGAGATGAGGTGAATGAGGGTGAGCGTCAGACCGATGGCGAGCCCCGCAAACCCTGGTGTGGCCCACTTCGAGGTCGTACCGATAACGACAAAGAGGAACACCATGGTGAGTGCGATCTCCATGAGTCCCACCGAGAGCAGGCTGTAGCCGCCGGGTGATGCCTCATCGTAGCCGTTTGCGCCGAGGGTGCCCGAGTAGCCGCCGGGTGCCCCGTTTGCGACGGCAAAGATCAGGGTCGACGCGAGAGCGCCGCCGATGATCTGGGCGATGATGTAGCCGGCCGTGTCTTTCCATGCGAAGCGACCTGCCGCGGCGAGGCCAAGCGTGATCGCCGGGTTAAAGTGACCGCCCGAGATGGGGCCAAGCGCGTAGACGCCGACCACGACAGTGAGGCCGAACGCGAGCGCGACGCCGAGAAATCCGACGTTGACGGGATTGGTGGGGTCGCCGGGGAAGGCCGCGGCGAACACTGCGGTGCCGACGCCACCGAGCACCAGGATGAATGTACCGACCACTTCGGCAATGAGTCGCGACACGGGTGCCGGCGACTGCTGTGACTCTGACATGATGACTCCTCAGGGTACGAGTAATCCGACGGCAGTCGGATTACTGTCACCATACGTCTGAGCGCGGTGTTCTCATCGGAACTTCGGCGGTGTCTCGCCGAAGTGGTCAGGTGGCGACGCTGCGGAATCGGCGCAGGAGCAGGCTGTTGCCAAGCACGAACACGCTCGAGAACGCCATCGCTGCCCCTGCCATCATGGGGTTGAGCATGCCGAGCGCGGCGAGCGGAATGGCCGCCACGTTGTAGGCGAAGGCCCAAAACAGGTTGCCCTTGATGGTGCCGAGCGTGCGGCGCGAGAGTCGAATGGCGTCTGCCGCGCTGCGCAGGTCGCCGCGCACGAGCGTGATGTCGGCGGCCTCGATCGCCGCGTCGGTGCCGGTGCCCATGGCGAGTCCCAGGTCGGCCTGCGCGAGGGCGGCGGCATCGTTGACCCCGTCGCCCACCATTGCCACAACGCGGCCCTCGGCCTGCAGCGCTGTGATGGCGTCGACCTTTTCTCCGGGCAGCACCTCGGCGGTGACGCGTGAGAGGCCAACCTCGGCCGCGATTTGCTCGGCGACCGCGGCGTTGTCGCCGGTGAGCAGCACTGGGGTGAGCCCGAGCGCTTCGAACTGCCGAATCGCCTCGGCGCTCGTTGGTTTCACGGTGTCAGCGACCGCGATCACGCCGCGAATCTCACCATCCCAGGCGGCAAAGACCGCGGTGCGACCGGCCTGTTCAAGCTCGGCTTTCGCGCGCTGCATGCCGGGATGCTCGGCAACACTCCAGTCGTCGAGCAGTGACTGGCGCCCGACGAGCACCGCGGTGCCCTCG
>JAAZFP010000208.1 GCA_012511645.1 Microbacteriaceae bacterium | reverse complement strand
GACCTGCCCTCGGTGTGCGGGGCCCATCGCGTTTCGCGGCAGACACCACGCAGCGTGTCGCTGGTGTGGCGAGCAGGTGCACGGCTGGTCGTGCCCCGAGTGTGGGTCACACGAGATGATGCGGCTTGGTGCGGGGTCGAGGCGCACCGCAGAGCAGTTTGCCCAACAGTTCGACGGCGTGCGCGTGATCCTCAGCGATGGTGAGCACCCGCACGAGCGAGTTGATTCACGCCCCGCCTTGGTGGTGGCCACTCGCGGCGCCGAGCCGATCGCTGCGGGCGGCTACCAGGCCGTGGTGCTGCTCGATGCTGAGCGGCTGCTCGCCATTGAATCGCTGCGCGCCGCCGAAGACTGCCTGCGCTGGTGGATGAACGCTGCATCGCTCGCAGCGTCCGATGCGCCGGTGATCCTGGCCGGCGGTGGCGGGCCCCTGGTGCAAGCCATCATGACTGGTCGCGTTGTGCCGTGGCTGCAGGCAGAGATCGGTGATCGCAAGCTGCTGCGCTACCCGCCGGCGGTTCGAGTGGCGAGCGTCACTGGCGGTGCACCCGAGGTGGAACGCGCAATCAGCACCCTCGCAGACCTGCCCGGTGTGGACGTGATTGGTCCGGCTCCTGCAGAATCACCGGATGCGGGCGCGCGGCTGGTGCGCGCGATCGTGCGATTCGATTATGCGCAGGGCACTGAGGTGGCGAAGCGCCTACGCGGGGCGTTGGTGGCCGATGCTGCGGGCTCGTCCTCGCGCATCGCGGGGCGCTCGCGTGGCAGGGCGCGCGCTGAGTCGCTGCGCCTGAGATGTGATGACCGTGGAGTGTTTGACGGCACTGACTGAGTGACGTTGCTCATTGACCCCGAAGCCCGCTGAGAGAATAGACCTATGCGAATTGTGTTTGCCGGAACCCCTGAGTTCGCGGTGCCGAGCCTTCGAGCCCTTGCGGCCGACCCCGATCACGAGCTGGTGGGGGTCATAACGAGGGCCGACGCGCCGATCGGTCGCAAACGGGTGCTGACACCCTCACCCGTCGCGCAGCTTGCCGACGAGTTGGGCGTACCCACCCTCAAAACCAATCGTCTCGACGACGCTGCGACACAGTGGGTCGCTGACCGTGCCCCTGACCTCGGAGTGATTGTCGCGTATGGCGGTCTGGTGCGGGAGCCGCTGCTGACGCTTCCGCGACTCGGCTGGGTGAATCTGCACTTCAGTGAGCTGCCGCGTTGGCGCGGTGCGGCACCGGTGCAGCGTGCACTTGAGGCAGGTGAGCAGCGGCTTGGCATGACCGTGTTTCGGCTTGAGGCCGAGCTTGACGCGGGAGATGTGCTCACGATGGCGCACCACGAATTTGCGCCCGGCACGAGCGCGGGCGAGGCTCTGACCCTCCTCGCAGATGCTGGCACCAAGCCGCTGCGTGATGCTGTGCGGCTCCTCGCCCAAGACTCGGAAGCGGGCGACGCCCAAGAGGGGGAGGTGACGTTCGCAGCGAAACTCACGCGCGAAGACGGCCGACTCGACCTCGCGCAGCCCGCAGCTGCCGTGCTCGCGCACTGGGCAGGAGTCACCCCAGAGCCGGGTGCCTATGTGATGCTCGACGAGCAACCGGTGAAGCTGCACGAGGTGAGGTCGCCGCAGGCCAAGCTAGCGCAGCCCGTGAGCGTGACTGAGCCTCTCGGCACCGTAACCGCGCACCAGGGCGCGGTGTTGTTGCATCTGAGCGACGGTCCACTCGAACTGGTGCGGGTGCAGCCCGCGGGCAAGCCAGCGATGGTCGCGGCCGATTGGCTACGCGGGCGCGGCGGTAGGGTGGTGCTCTCGTGAGCCGCCGAGTCTCAGACGCGCGTCTGGTCGCTTACGATGTGCTGCGCGACGTTGATGAGCGGGACGCGTTCGCAAATCTTGCGCTCGCGTCACACATTCGAACAGCCCGCCTCGACGGGCGTGATGCTGGGCTCGCGACAGAGCTTGCTGCGGGTACGCTGCGAAACCAGGGTCGTTACGATCGCATCATCGAGCTCGCCTCGGGCAGGCCAACCGACAAGATCGACGCGCGCACCCTGCGTGTACTTCGGCTTGGCGCCCACCAGCTCCTTGCGATGCGCACAGCCACCCACGCGGCCGTCAATGAAAGCGTCGAGCTGCAGCGGCTGGGCGCAAACCCGAAGGCGGCCGGATTCGTCAACGCGGTGCTGCGCACGATCACGCGTGAGACGCCCGAGGCATGGGATGAGCGGGTGGGGGAGTCTGCCCGAAACCTCGACGAAGCGATCGCGCTGCGCACCTCACACCCCACCTGGATCGTGCGGGCCATGCGAGATGCACTGCGCGCGGAGGGCCGCGACGACGAACTCGCCGCTCTGCTCGACGCCGATAACGCATCCCCGGCGGTCAATCTCGTCGTCCTGCCGGGGTCTCCCGTCGACGCCGAGACCGCTGCCGTGCTCGGCACCGACACCGAGATCGATCGCATCATCGAGGCCGACGGGGTGTCGCCGATTGGCATGATGCTGTCTCGGGGCAACCCAGCAGATGCGATTGACGCCATTGACTCACCTCCCGGCACGATTCGAGTGCAAGATCAGGGATCACAGCTCGCTGCGCTCGCGCTGACAGGCGCGACGCCCGTGCAACCGAATGAGCGCTGGCTCGACCTGTGTGCGGGCCCCGGTGGCAAGACCGCGATCCTTGCAGCCGAAGCGGCGATGCAGGGTGCGAGCCTGCGCGCGAACGAGGTCACCCCCCATCGTGCCGACCTCGTGCGTCAGGCCACCGAGGCATTCCCCGAGCTTGACATTGTGAGCTTCGACGGCCGCGACGATGATGCGTTTGGTGGTGATGAACGCTTTGACCGCATCCTCGTTGATGCTCCCTGCACCGGGCTTGGCGCTCTGCGTCGCAGGCCTGAGGCGCGCTGGCGCAAGCAGCCGTCTGACCTGCCTGAGCTGACCGCGTTGCAGGGTGAGCTGCTTGATGCTGCGGTTCGTCACCTTACCGTCGGCGGCGTGCTCGCCTACGTCACCTGCTCACCCCACCGAGCAGAAACCCGCGTCGTCGTCGACGGGCTGCTGAAACAGCATCCCGAGCTGCGCGAGCTCGATGCGAAGGCGGTGCTGCAGAGCGCAGCCCGACAGCCGCTCGACCTCGCCGGCGAGCACCTCAGCGCGCAGCTGTGGCCGCACCGGCACAACACCGACGCAATGTTTGTTGCCCTGATCGAGCGCGTCGCGTAGGTGGCGTCGGCTACTCCCAGATGCTCGGAGCGTCAGCCCTTGTTGACGGAAGCTTGGTTGATTCACCCCAGGCGAGCACATGTGCGGGCACCGAGAAACTGGCGGGATCAACGTCAGCTTTCTCGAGCAACTCGTCGATGCGCACCACCCCGCCGCTGAGCTTGATGAAGCGACCGCGCACACAGGTGCGGGCGTAGATCTCGTCAACGCCATTCGAATCGGGGCGCACGAACCGCTGTTCAATGTAGGCTGCCTGCTCGTCGAATCCGATGATGCGTGACTCGACGCGAAACTTCATCCACGGGCGCAGCGACTTGCGGTAGCTCGTGGTCGATGCCGCCACCACTGGCGCCCACCCCTCTTGTCTGAAGAGCTCCCAGATGCCATTGCGCACGATGAGCGTTTGGCGCGCCACATCGAGAATCGACAGGTATTTGCCGTTGTTCATGTGGTTCAGGATGTCGAGATCGGTCGGGGCCACCCGAAAGGTTGAGACGCTCACCTCACCAAACCCGATCTTCGGCATTCTCCTCGCAAAAAACAAGTGCATGAGGGTGCGATAGAGCATGTGCATGAGGGGGTGGGGTCACCTTTCTTCGGCGAATCTCGTTGTACTCTCAATAAGCTACCAACAGCGAGGGATAAGATAGATCGGCTTATCAAATCGCCACGGCCAAGAAACTGAAAGAGCACCAACATTATGGCAACCTCGAACGACATCAAGAACGGCACCGTCATCAAAGAAGGCGGTCAGCTCTGGAGTGTGGTCGAATTTCAGCACGTCAAGCCCGGCAAGGGTGG
>JAAZFP010000207.1 GCA_012511645.1 Microbacteriaceae bacterium | reverse complement strand
GTTGTATGTAGCTCAGCACCATGACCATCGCGACGAAGACGACGGCGACCCAGAGCAGCACCTCCATGGGGTTGCCGGGCCTGCCGGCTGCGTCATTAATGGTCGCGCGGAGTGCGGCGAGCTCTGAAATGGAAAAGCCGGCGGCGACGGTGGTGTTTTTCAGCAGTGCGATGAACACACTCATCATTGGCGGCACCACCGAGCGGAACGCCTGTGGCAGCACCACCAGGGTCATGACCTGCCCGAACGGAAGCCCGATGGCTCGCGCGGCTTCGGCCTGGCCGACGGGCACCGTGTTGATGCCCGCCCGCAGCACCTCGGCAACGTAGGTGGCGGTGTAGATGCCGATCGCGAGGATGCCGAGGGTCACGAGGCTCATGCGCGGCAGTCCCAGTGCGGGGTAGCCGAGCACAAAGAAGAAGAAGACCAGCGTGAGCGGGGTGTTTCGAATGAGGGTCACATAGGTGGTGCCAACCGCGCGCGCCACCGGCACCGGCGAGACTCGCATCGCGCCCACGATGATGCCGAGCACCAACGCAATGGCGCCACCGGCGAAGAACACGAGCAGCGTGTTCTGTATCGCGATCTGCCAAAGATCGAGATTGCCAAAGATGACATCCATCGACCGTTCCTCTCATTCTGGGTGAATACTTGGGCCCGACTGCCGTTGAGCGACTCGGGCGAAGTGGGGCGGAGATCACCCCGCCCCACACGCTGGGCGTTTAGTACGCGTCGACCTTCGGCTGGTCAATCACGATGCCCGAGTCACCGAGGTTCGCATCAAAGATGGCCTGCCAGATGCTGCCACCGCTCGTGAAGAGCTCATTGATGTGTGCGCGCAGCACATCGTCACCCTTGGTCGCACCGATGCCGTACCGCTCCTCGGTGAGCAGCGGGCCGGTGGTGACCATCAGGTTCGTCGGATCCTGCGCGGCATAGCCGATGAGGATCGCCTGGTCGGTGGTGACCGCGTCGACCTGGCCGTTGATCAGGCTCTCGACACACGCCGAGTAGAGGTCGAACTCCTGGGTCTTGATGCCGGGGAAGTTCTCCTTGATGTTCTGGATCGGAGTCGAGCCCGTGGCCGAGCAGACGGTGAAGCCCTCGAGCTCTTCGAGCGACTGGTAATCGGTGTCGCCCTGACGCACGAGCAGGCCCTGACCGGTGATGAAGTAGGGGCCAGCAAAGTCGATATCGGCCTTGCGCTTATCGGTGATCGAGTAAGTGCCGACGTAGTAGTCAACGTCACCGTTCATGATCGCCTGCTCACGGTTCGCCGAGGCGATGGGCTTGAACTCGATCTGATCCTCGTCAAAACCAAGCGAAGCCGCGATCCAGCGAGAAATATCGACGTCAAAGCCAGTGCGCTCACCGGTGACGTTGTCGAGGTAGCCGAGGCCCGGCTGGTCTTCCTTCACACCGATGATCACCTTGCCGCGCTCTTGGATCGTGTCAAAGGTGGGGCTGCCCTCAAGCGTGAAGCCCTCGGCGACCTCCCACATGGCGCTGCTGGTGTCACCGGAGCCAGTGCCCGCATCGGTTTCACCCTCTGGTGCGCCGGGGGTGCCACTGTTGCAGGCGCTGAGCGCAAGCGCCGCGGCGGCAACGAGGCCAATCGAGGCGAGCATTTTCTTGAATCGCATGATGCGTTCCCTTCGTTGAGTGCGAGGCGCCAACGGTGGCGCCCCTCGTTCGGACTAATTCGTGATGAGTTTGGAGAGAAAGTCTTTCGCGCGGCTGCTTTGCGGGTTGGTGAAGAACTCGTCTGGGGCTGCTTCTTCGACGATTTGGCCGTCGGCCATAAACACGACGCGGTCGGCGGCCTTGCGAGCGAACCCCATCTCGTGGGTGACGACGATCATGGTCATGCCCTCTTTCGCGAGGCCCACCATGACATCGAGCACCTCGTTGATCATCTCGGGATCAAGCGCGCTCGTTGGTTCGTCAAACAGCATGACTTTCGGGTGCATGGCGAGCGCCCTGGCGATCGC
>JAAZFP010000015.1 GCA_012511645.1 Microbacteriaceae bacterium | reverse complement strand
CGCCAGTCCGAGCGCGGTGACATCTACCGGGCGGTGGTTGCCAAACTGCTCGACGCGGGATACCTGTACGAGAGCTTTTCAACCGCAGAAGAGATCGACGCTCGAAACGAGGCCGCCAGCCGGCCCAAGCAGCTCGGCTATGACAATTTTGATCGTGACCTCAGTGACGAGCAGAAGGCTGCGTTCCGAGCCGATGGCAGAGAGCCCGCACTGCGGTTTCGCGTGCCTGATATTGACCTGGGCTTCGACGATCTGGTGCGCGGCGAGATCAACTTTCCGGCGGGCAGCACGATCGATTTTGTGGTCGTTCGCCCCAACGGTGCGCCGCTCTACACGCTGACGAACCCGGTCGATGACGCGCTGATGGGCATCACCCATGTGCTCCGTGGTGAGGACCTGCTGTCGTCAACTCCACGGCAGATCGCGTTGCACCGTGCGCTGGTTGAGCTTGGCATCGAGACAGCGATCCCGCGTTTTGGTCACCTGCCATATGTGCTTGGCGAGGGCAATAAGAAGCTGTCAAAGCGCGACCCCGAGTCGAATCTCTTGCACCATCGCGATCGTGGATTCATTCCTGAGGGCCTGCTGAACTACCTGTCATTGCTCGGCTGGTCGATTGCGGCCGATCGTGACGTGTTTACGAGCGATGAAATGATTGCCGCGTTCGATGTGGTTGATGTGAATCCGAATCCTGCGCGTTTCGACCAGAAGAAGGCCGATTCGATCAACGCTGATCACATTCGCTTGCTCAGCGAAGCAGACTTTGCGCAGCGAGTCTTGCCCTACCTGATAGGTGGCGGCGCGTTACCGGTTGAGCCGAGTGAAGAACAATTAGCGATCGTGCGTGCGGCGACTCCACTCGTACAGAGCCGCATCACCGTGCTGAGCGATGTCGTCGGCATGATGGGATTCTTGTTTGCGACGACCGATGCGATCACCTATCAGGATGACGCACTGAAGTCGCTCGACGCGAACGCTCCCACTGTGCTCAACGCCTCGATCGAGGCGCTTGCTGCGCTCGAAGAGCACGAGTGGAACACGGAGGCGATCCAGGGCGCACTCCAGGCAGCGCTGATCGACGGGCTCGCACTGAAACCTCGTGTCGCGTTTGGGGCGTTGCGGGTTGCAGCCTCGGGGCGTCGAGTGTCACCGCCGCTCTTTGAATCATTTGAGTTGCTTGGCAAGAGCGAGACGCTTGCGCGGTTGCGTCAGTTGCACACGTTTCTTGAGAGCTCCTCGGTCTAGCAGCGTTACGATTCGTGAAGGCTATGCAGGAGCACGTCATGCCTCGACAGCACGGTGAAGACTCTCATGAGGCTCAGGCGTCATATCTGACTCCGGGCGCGCGAGCCGCGGCTGCAGGTACCAGGTACGCGGGAATTTCTGCGATCTTCGTCGGAATCTTGCTCATTTCGAACGTGGTCGCGGTAAAACCGATCGCGTTCGGTGCGATGACGTTTGGTGAGCTGGCATTGCCGCTCGTGTTCGACGGCGGGGTGTTTCTCTTCCCGCTTGCGTACATTCTCGGTGATGTCATTGCTGAGGTCTACGGGCTGAAGGCGTCGCGTCGCGCGATCTTCACAGCCTTTGGGCTCGCACTCCTTGCGTCCGTCACCATTCTTGTCGTGCAGATTTCGCCACCCGCTGCGGGATGGGAAAATCAAGAAGCGTTTGCGGCAGTGCTCGGTTTTGTGCCTCGCATCGTTGCCGCGAGCTTGCTCGCGTTCCTCGTTGGACAACTCCTGAACGCATGGGTGCTTGATCGCATGCGCCAGCGCACCTCCGGCCGGTTCTTGCGCACCCGACTCATCGTGTCGACGCTCGTGGGTCAGCTCGCAGACACGCTCATTTTTTGCACGGTAGCCTTCGCAGGAATCATCACCGGTATCGACTTCGTCATGTATGTGGTGTTGGGCTATGTGGTGAAGGTGCTCGCTGAAGTGGTGCTGCTGCCAGTGACGACCAGGGTCATCGCTGCGGTTCGGCGCGCCGAACAACGCAGCGTGGCTCAGGCTGCGTGACAGAGCTGAGTGAACTTTTCTGATGTCACGCTGCGTCCAAGAGCGAGAGCTCTCGTCGCGTGTGCGGACTCACGACCTGCGGGTGCGGGAAAGCACGTCGTCTCTGAGCTCGGTAAAGGTGTCATCGAAGATGCTCTGTCGAATATCATCGACCAGCCGCACGATGTAGCGCTCGTTGTGAATCGTTGCGAGCGTTGATGCGAGCATTTCATTCGCTTTGAAGAGGTGATGCAAATATGCTGCGCTGTAGTTCGCGCAGGTGTAGCAGTCGCACTCTGGATCCAGCGGATCAAAGTTGCGACGCTGTTTCGCCGACTTCGCGTTAATGCGGCCACTCGATGAGTACATCGTGCCCCCGCGTGCCTGGCGTGATGGGGCAACGCAGTCGAATGTGTCAACGCCTGCGGCGACTGCTACGAACACATCTTCTGGTTCGGAGATACCAAGCAAATGACGGGGCTTCTCTTCGGGGAGTTCTTCAGTCACCCAACCCACAATTGTTCCGAGTCGACTCTTCTCGAGCGCGCCGCCAATGCCAAAACCATCAAACTGCTGCTCGGTGGCCTGCTCGCCGGTGAGCTTCCCCAACCGACGGGCAGCATGCCTGCGCAGATCCTCGTACTGCGCGCCCTGAATCACCCCGAAGAGTGCTTGATACGGGCGGTGCGTGCGGGTGGCTGTCTGACGTGCGTGCTCGTCGAGGCAGCGCACGGCCCACCGTTCGGTACGGTCGACTGATTCTTCCTGATACTGTCGCGTATCGAGCAGGGTGGTCAATTCATCGAACGCGAAAATG
>JAAZFP010000206.1 GCA_012511645.1 Microbacteriaceae bacterium | reverse complement strand
TAACCTGCGCAATACCCTCGCATCGCGAGCCCGAACCGCTCGAAGCCCCACACTGCCGGCGAAGCGCGGCGCCGGCACCTCGATGGGATAGGGCAGCGGGCTCACTTAGACCTTTGCTTCGCGCAGCTGATCGGCGAACGCAATCACCCAGTCGGTGAGCTCTTCGCCCAGCTCACCGTGCTCAACACCGAGCAGCACGTTCGCTTTGATCCACTCGGCGCGGTCGCCCGTGTCATACCGGCGGCCACCAAATACGACGCCATATACCGGGGCCTGGCCCTCGCCCGCCGCCAACACGTTGAGCGCGTCGGTGAGCTGGTACTCGCCACCGCGGCCCGGCTCAAGCTGGTCAATCACCTCAAAGATCTCGGGTCGCAGCACATAGCGGCCAATCACGGCAAGGTTCGAGGGGGCTTCGCTCGGGTGCGGCTTCTCTACCAGCCCGGTGATGCGCACCACGGCTGGATCATCAGTTGCTTCAACAGCGGCACAGCCATAGAGGTGCACCTGCTCGGGCGGCACCTCCATCAGCGCAACCACGGTGGCCTGGTGGGAGTCGTGCGTCTCAATCATCTGGCTGAGCAGCGGATCGCGCGGGTCCATCAGGTCGTCGCCCAGCAGCACTGCGAACGACTCATCGCCCACATGGTGACGCGCTCGGCCGACCGCGTGACCGAGCCCGAGGGGCTGGCCCTGACGCAGGAAGTGCACGTCTGCAAGCTCGCTCGCCTCATGCACCTTGCTGAGTTTGCCCTCATCACCCTTGCTGCTAAGCGTGTATTCAAGCTCGGGCACGCCATCGAAGTGGCTGATGAGGTTCTCTTTATTTCGTCCCGTGATGATGAGCACGTCGTTCAGACCCGCAGCAGCAGCCTCTTCGACGACATATTGAATAGCCGGTTTGTCAACGATCGGCAGCATCTCTTTGGGCATCGCTTTGGTCGCCGGAAGAAACCGGGTGCCAAGACCTGCCGCCGGAATTACTGCCTTGCGAACGCCTGCTGCTGAGCGCGATGAAGTCATATCGGTATCTTATCGACCGACCACTGACAAATGTCACACACGGTGCATGTTCTACACTGTTGGACATGCCTCACAGCGCAGAGCTCAAGCGCGAACTGCGCGCCCGCATTCGTGCGGCACGAGCGCGACGCACCGATGCAGAGCGGGCCACGCTGAGCGCGGAGCTCACCGCACGGCTCATCGATCTGGTCGGTCAGCATGGTGCCCGCTCGCTGACCTGCTTCCTGCCGACTCGGGGCGAACCAGACACCCGTGGCTTTCTTGAGTGGGCTCGCGAAGAGAGCATCGACACGCTGCTGCCAGCGGCGCGTGACGATGGGCTGCTCGACTGGATCAGGCCGAGCGGCGAAGGCACGGTGACCGGCCTCTTCGGCATCGAGGAGCCGCTTGGCGAGCTCGCGAGCCCCCTCGCGGCACACGATGTTGACCTCATGCTGATCCCAGCAGCTGCGATTGATCACCGCGGCACGAGACTCGGTTGGGGCCGCGGCTATTTTGATCGCATGCTCGCGTCCATGGAACGCAAGCCCCCGATCTATGCCGTCGTGTTTGACGATGAGATCGTTGATGAGCTTCCCGCTGACCCGCATGACATTGCAGTGTCAGGTGTGGCAACCCCCAGCCGAACCGTCAGTTTCCCGCAGTGCTAATGCTCAGCCCCAGTGAGGTGGCACATCGTCAGTAAGTCGCGAATCGTTCTCACCGGGTGAGCGTGGGGCTACCGGAGGGTCATAGGGCTCTG
>JAAZFP010000205.1 GCA_012511645.1 Microbacteriaceae bacterium | reverse complement strand
GTCATCGTCGACACGGAGCGTGCTCCCCACATCATCTGGGCGTTCGAGCAGTACGCCACCGGCGAGTGGACGCTCCGAAGTATCGCCGAGGAACTCGGCAGGCGCGGCCTCACAACTGTCCCGACGCCACGCATGGTCGAGGGGCCAGTCCAGATCCGACAGGTTCACTCGTTTCTCACCAACCCGTATTACACCGGTGTGACTACGTTCAAAGGAGTCGAGTACCCCGGCTCCCATACGCCACTCATCGACCGTGAACTCTTCACGAAAGTGCAGTCGGTGCTCAGGTCGAAGGTTAATGGTGAACGCACGATCAAGCACGATCATTACCTCAAGTCCACACTCTTCTGCGGAAACTGCGAATCACGCATGATGGTACAAGTTGTGAAGAACGGGCAAGGCGAAACGTATGGCTACTATGCCTGCCGCGGACGCCACTCGAAACGCACAGGCTGCACGCTCCGCTCAATCCAGATCGAACACGTCGAAGACCTCATTCAAGATCTTTACAATCGGCTCACCTTGCAAGCCGATTTCCGCGCAGATCTCGAATCACTTCTCCGCTTGTCGCTGAAGGAGATCCGTGCAGACAGCGACATCGAGCACCTTCAGCTCACGACAAGCAAGCAAGATATCGAGCGCAAGCAACGCAAGCTGCTCGAGGCACATTACAACGACGCGATCCCGCTTGAAGTCCTCAAGGCAGAGCAGAGCCGCCTCGAACGAGAACTCGGCGGCATCAACCGCAAACTCAATGAAGCTGCCGCTGACTTCACCAAAGCAGACACCCTCATTACCAACGCCCTCGATATAGCGCAGTACATGGGTGGCTCGTACACTGAAGCGCCAGACCACATCCGCCGCCTGTTCAACCAACTCATCTTCGAGATGATCGAGGTCATCGAAACCGATGACGAAACCCACCAGCTCAGAGCTAGACTCGCGCCACCGTTCGATCTCATCCTCGGCCCAGCCACCCGTGTCGCCGTCAGCGAAGCACGCCTCGCTGCCAGAGCAGATCGCGCGCACGAAGGTCAGAACGGCAGGAAATCAAAAAAGCCCGCCGAAACCAGCGGGCCTTCTCAATATCCGTCACCATCATCCGCGGGCATTGCTTTGGACATTAGTTTGAGTAAGAGCATCGTGGTGTATCTGAGGGGACTCGAACCCCTGACCCCCTGCATGCCATGCAGGTGCGCTACCAGCTGCGCCACAGACCCAGGAAGTCGGACGAATGCTCGCCCGACAACCCCTCTACTCTACACCACCCTGGGTGTCGAGAGACAAATCGTTGGACGCCTCAATGAACGGTGCGAGGTCAATCGTCGGGCAATCCTTCCACAGACGCTCAAGACCGTAATAGTCGCGTTCTTCCTGATGAAATACATGCACGATCAAGTCGCCGAAGTCCAACAGAATCCAACGGCCACTTTCACGGCCCTCGCGTCGGATCGTGCGCACGCCGGCGAGATTGAGCTGTTCCTCAATTTCATCTGAGATAGCTTGCACATTGCGCTCGACTGATCCACTGACGATGAAAAACACGTCAGCAAGTGCGAAGTACTCTGACACGCGCAGCGCAACCGGAGCCGATGCTCCCTTTTGCTCAGCTGCCCCAACAGCAGCACGCAGTAAATCAAGGCCCTGCGTGTGTTCGCTCACGCTCATCCGAAGAGTCCGCTCGAAGCTGCCCAGATAATGAGTGCAACAGCACCGACAACTAGCACCCCACCCGTGGCAATTAACACCACTGGCATTTTGCTCTTGTCCTTCGCAGATTCTGCGAGCAGCGAGCCTTGCGCAGATCGCGCGCTCACAGCCTTGACTGCTGACACCGGAGCCATAAGGTTATCCGCCGGGGAGACCTCTCCAAGCCCGAGCTCATCTAACGGCTCGATTTCGACCGAATCATGCAGCGACGAGTGCCCTCCCGTCTCGGACAGAGATTTTGGCATCTCAATCGATCCGGTTACGAAAAGCTCTCCAGTATCCCCGAGTGCTCCGGAAAGGTTCTCCGTGTCTGGCATGTTCGGAAGAATGAGCGCAGAGGTGTTGCTCGCTCCCCCTTCTTGAGCCACCGCACGGTTGATGAGTTCATCAAAATCACCACGGGCATCATCTGAGTTTGCACTCGCTGAGCCTCTACCGAGCAATCTCAGGGTCGGGTCGTCAAATACAGACTGCCCTTCGTCGAGCGGGGCAATATCGGGAAACGAGTAGCCATTCGTGGGAGTCGGTTCGGCAACAGAGCCTCCGGTGTCTCCCTCATGTGCAACCTCGGAGGTGATTTCATTCTCAGCCTCGGTGAGATCTTCAGAGAACGCGTCCCCGCGAAGTGTCTCCTCAGCGGAAGCATCTGCGCCTTCAGCGATCTCTCGCAATTCTTCGTCGTGCGTCTGCGAAGCGGGCTCTTCGAATGAATCTTCCTGAGCGAAAAGATCTTCGAGCGCCGACGCAGCGTCATCCGCCTCGACAAGGTCTTCGGCGAGCACGTCCATTGCAACGGTTGGTGGCAGCGAATCAAAGTCTTCAACGACGTCACGTTCAGAGGGGTTCTCTGAACCGGACTCAGGTTTCTCTGCGGTCTGCAAATCCTCCTGGCTGACTTCTTCATCATCATCATCGACGGTGACTTCATCAGCGATATCAACTTCGTCGGCAACGTCAATGCCCTCGGTTGTGGTGAACACAGCCGCAGTCTCTTGTCTCGCTGCCAACACTTCGGCAGCGGCGCGTTCACGCAGCTCTCGAATCTCGCGTCGACTACGCAAATTGCCTTGCTCATCGACAATCGAAATCTCGATGTCCACCAGCAAGTCGTCGATGGCAGCCGTGTCAAGGGAAACTTCGTTGTCCTGCGAAGCAACCGTCTCTGGCGCCTCCGAACCAGCCTCCGCCATCGCCCGCAGTCGCAATTCGCGGCGGGTGAGCGGCCGGCTCTCCTCAGTATCACTCATACGTCAGTCACTTCCGTTGCTGTACAGCTTGTGCTTGGCGATGTACTGCACCACACCATCGGGCACGAGATACCATACAGGGTGACCTGTTGACACTCGGCTGCGACAGTCAGTCGATGAGATCGCCAACGCAGGAACTTCCAATAAGCTTACGTGTTTGTCAGATAATCCAGAAAGCGACAGTTCGTGGCCGGGCCGAGAGACCCCGATAAAGTGGGCGAATTCCCAGAGTTGGTCGGCATCTTTCCAACTCACTATTTGCTCGACCGCGTCAGCTCCCGAGATAAAAAACAGCTCGTCATTCGGCAAAATCTTGCGAAGATCGCGCAGCGTGTCGACTGTGTATGTGGGGCCTTCACGGTCAATATCGACCCTGCTCACCGTGAATCTTGGGTTGGATGCGGTAGCAATCACCGTCATGAGATAACGATGCTCGCTATCACTGACCTTCGATTTCTGCCATGGTTCACCCGTCGGAACGAATATCACTTCATCAAGATCAAAGCTCGCCGCGACTTCGCTCGCTGCCACGAGGTGTCCATGATGAATTGGGTCGAATGTGCCACCCATGACCCCGATGCGTCTCAGGGATGCCGCCGCCTTAGTGCTGCGCGGAGCCGTGCTCACGAGCGTAGGCCTCGGCCTTCTCACTGTGACGGTTCGCTACGTTGCGAAAGCTGAAGGTCACAAACGCGAATGCAGTGAACGCAACGAGCGCAAGCAGGCCAAACAGCGGCGCAGGCATGAACAGCTCATTAATCACATGGCTCTCTTCAGCAGCAACTGCGACGGTAGCGAGAACAGACATCAACACCCCTGTGGTTATAACGCGAGTAATTATGCATCAGTCTAGCGCGTCTCCAAGGATCCACAGAATTAGCCGCGCTGCGGTGAACCTAGCGAATCTGGCCCGACCCTCGAACGATCCATTTCGTACTGGTGAGCTCTTGCAGACCCATCGGACCGCGAGCATGAAGCTTCTGCGTCGAGATACCAACCTCTGCTCCAAACCCAAATTCACCGCCGTCAGTGAACCTGGTAGAAGCGTTGACCATCACCACCGCAGAGTCAACTTCGCTCACGAATCGCTGAGCGTTGTCGTAATTTTCGGTGACAATCGACTCGGTGTGACGCGTCGAATAGCGGTCGATGTGCTCGATCGCCTCATCCAGCGATTCAACAAGCTTGATTCCCATTTCAAGAGAGAGGTGCTCGGTTGCCCACACGTCTTCGTCGGCCGTCGCGATGTCGGGTACAACCGCAGTGACACCAGCATCGCCGGAGAGCGCTACGCCCTCTTCGCGAAGCGCGGCAATCAGACCTGGCAGCAAACGGTCCGCTGCATCCTGATGAACGAGGAGGGTCTCGGCTGCGTTGCAGACACTGGGGCGATGGGCCTTTGAATTTCGAACGATATTGATCGCTTTGTCCCGGTCAGCGCTCGCATCAACATAGACGTGCACGAGTCCAGCCCCGGTTTCAATGACAGGCACCGTCGACTCCTGCACCACCCGTGAAATCAAGCCAGCCGAGCCTCTCGGAATCAACACATCGACGTAACCCCTGGCGCGCATCAGGCGACCAGCACCCTCGCGCCCAAATTCATCGATGGTTTGCACCGCATCGCCATTCAGACCCACGCCATGCAACGCGCCCTGGATGAGCTCTACGAGCACACGGTTTGAGTTCTCGGCCGCAGTCCCACCACGCAGCACGGCTCCATTCCCACTCTTCAACGCGAGTGCCGCGATGTCAACGGTCACGTTTGGTCGCGCCTCGTATATCGCGCCCACGACGCCGAACGGCACGCGAACCTGTGTCAGTTGAAGGCCGTTTGCCAAAGTGCTTCCTCGCACCACATCACCAATAGGATCCGGCAAACGAATCACGTCGCGCACCGCCGCAGCCAAACCCAGCAACCGAGCCTCGTCAAGCATCAGTCGGTCAAGCAGGCCGTCGCCAATGTTTTGCTCTCTCCCACGCTCAAGATCGAGTGCGTTGGCAACGACCACCTCGTCTACGCCACCCTCTATTGCCTCAGCAATAGCTTCGAGCCCGGCGTGTTTTTGCGCGGTGGTTGCTGTCGCGAGTTCACGCGCAGCAGTGCGTGCGCGGCTGAGCTTCTCAAGAAAGGCATCGCTAGTCATGCATCCAGCATAGTGCGGAGGGTTTGCGGCGTTCAGTCAGAGTTTGCCTCGAAGAGTGTGCCGTAATCCTCGCCATTCAGCACAGCATCCAACAATCGTGTCTCTGTCAGGAGCACCGTCGTACCTGCCTCGGTAGCAAGGCGTGCTGCCTGAACCTTCGTTGCGGCTCCCCCGGTGCCCCAGCCTGATTGGGCCGCCCCGATCTCGACGCCCTGCAGGGGGTCTCCGAACTTCACCTGCGCAATGCGCTCAGCGCCCGGCTCGCTTGGTGGCGCGGTGTAGAGCGCGTCCACATCCGACAACAAGATCAAATGATCTGCGCCAACCAACTGCGCCACAAGCGACGCCAAATGGTCATTGTCACCAAATCGAATCTCATGGGTCGCGACCGTGTCATTCTCGTTGATGATGGGGAGGATGCCCAGTTGAAGCAAACGCTCAATGGCACGCTTGGCATTGCCCCGGTGTACATGGTTCTCGAGATCTCCGGCGGTCAGCAAGACTTGACCAGCAATGATTTCATGTACGCTCAATGCCCGCTGGTATCGATTGACGAGAATATTCTGGCCAACTGCCGCAGCTGCTTGCTGCGTTGGCAAGTCATCCGGCCGCTCCTGCAAGCGTAAGAAGGGCACACCCGTTGCGATTGCACCACTCGAGACCAAGATGACTTCAGATCCGGTTGCGTGCAGCCGGGCAAGCGAGCGCACCAGGTTCGGAATTTGCGAGGCTTTTTCGCCGCTGACCGACGAAGAACCGACTTTCACTACGATGCGGGTGCCGGCAAATCGCGGGGTCTCGTGTGTCACGCCATGCTGGTGCCGTTGAGTGTCAGTATGTGCTTCTTCGTTCACTCGTCATCTTTCCACATGCCGGCTTCGCGCTCGCGTTCCAATTCTGCTCGAGCCTCAGCCTTCGCGTCCATGAGGTCATGGTACTGCTCACGACGCTCCTTATTCGTGCGCCTACTACTCGCGTCGATTCGAGGATCGGTGCCGCGAGCTCCGACCTGCACCTCTGCTGCGGTGGTAATCGATGGCTCCCAGTCAAAGACGACTCCGGAACCAGGCCCAATGACCACAGGAGAACCCGCCGTTGCACCCGCCTTCATGAGCGCCTCATCGATCTTCAGCTTCTGCAATCGATCTGCGAGATAACCGACGGCTTCATCATTGGCAAAATCAGTCTGGGCAACCCACCGTTCGGGTTTCGCCCCAAGAATTCGATAGACGGTGCCAAAGCTGCCACCCTCTGGAACAATCTGAAACTCTTGACGGTTTACTGCGTCTGGTCGCAGCACAATCCGAGGTGCCGGTGCCGCATCTTCGGCCCCTGCTCGCGCTTCATCAACGAGCGCTCCCATCGCGAAACTCAGCGCGCGCAAACCCTCATGAGACACCGTTGAAATCTCAAACACCCGATAGCCCAGGGCTTCGAGTTCGGGCCGAACAAACTCCGCCAGCTCGCGAGCCTCGGGCACATCAATTTTGTTGAGCGCAACGAGCTGAGGTCGCTCAAGCAGCGGCGTCTGCCCTTCTGGAACCGGGTAGGCAGCGAGCTCTGAGCGAATGACCTCAAGATCACTCAGCGGATCCCGCCGTGGTTCCAAAGTCGCGCAGTCAAGCACATGCAGCAGCGCGCTGCACCGCTCGACGTGTCGCAAAAAGTCCAGACCGAGCCCCTTGCCTTCACTGGCACCTTCAATGAGGCCGGGCACATCAGCAACGGTATAGCGGTAATCTCCCGCTTGCACTACGCCAAGGTTAGGGTGCAGTGTCGTAAACGGGTAATCAGCAATCTTCGGTTTCGCCGCGCTCAGGGCTGCGATCAGACTTGATTTCCCGGCAGAAGGGTATCCAACCAATGCCACATCGGCAATGGTCTTCAACTCGAGCGTGACCGTGGCAGATTCGCCACCCGTACCGAGGAGCGCAAAACCCGGCGCCTTTCGCTTTGGGCCGGCGAGTGCGGCATTTCCGAGCCCCCCGACGCCGCCCCTTGCGGCAACAAAGCGCTCCCCTGCCTCGCTGAGATCGGCAAGCGCCTCACCGTGGCTATCTTTGATCACCGTCCCAACGGGCACTGGTAGCAACATTTCGGCGCCGTTCACCCCGGAACGCATGTCGCCCATCCCGAAACCACCGTTCTCGGCGTTCAGGTGTGGTCGATGGTGAAAGTCCAGCAGGGTCGACACCTGAGAGTCAGCGATAAACACGATGTCGCCGCCGTGCCCACCGTTACCACCATCAGGACCAGCGAGTGGCTTGAATTTTTCCCGCTTAATCGAAACGCAGTCTTTGCCGCCATTCCCAGTAGCCAGATGCACCTGCACCTGATCTACGAATGTTACCATGCCGCCCCACCTCTCTCATCGGACAACATTTGCCCCCTCATACGGCAAAAGGCGAGCCGAAGCCCGCCTTGCCGCACTCCACAGACTATGCTGCGGTAACGATATTCACGACCTTGCGGCCGCCCTTCGCGCCGAACTCAACCGCGCCCGCCGCAAGAGCGAACAGCGTGTCGTCCTTACCGCGACCGACATTTGAGCCGGGATGAATCTTTGTGCCGCGCTGGCGAATGATGATCTCGCCTGCGTTGACCTGCTGACCGCCGAAACGCTTCACACCGAGGCGCTGTGCATTTGAGTCGCGGCCGTTCTTGCTTGAGCCGACGCCCTTCTTGGATGCCATGTGACTGTCTCCTTAAAATCTACGAGCAAAGCCCGTTACTTGATACCGGTCACCTTGAGACGCGTCAGATCCTGACGGTGTCCCTGGCGCTTCTTGTAGCCGGTCTTGTTCTTGTACCGCTGGATCACGATCTTCGGGCCGCGGAGGTCGTTGAGGACCTCGGCGGTGACCTTGACCTTGGAGAGCTTTGCCGGATCGGTCGTCACGGTGTCACCGTCGACGAGCAGCACGGCAGGAAGCACAACCTTGCCCTTATCGTCACCCGAGACACGGTTCACGGTGATGATCGAACCGACCTCCACCTTCTCCTGACGCCCGCTTGTGCGCACTACTGCGAAAACCACTTGTCTACCTTTTTCTGTAAAGAACGTATGATCACTGCGGATGATAACCCGCCGAAACCGATAAGCGCACCGGCAACAGTGGCACGCATCACCACTCAAGTAAGAGCGGCGCCAACGACCAACTTTATCGCATCAGATAAAACTGGTCAAATACCTGAGTCGGGCGTGTTGCTGCTGGCACGTCGACTGACCCGCTTGCGTGTTCCCTGAGCGGGAGCCGGAGGCAATGCGTCGAGCACTGACTTCAGCATGTCCTCGGCGGAAACCGTACTGGGTGCTTGCGCCGCGCGCGCATCTCCCTCACGGTCTCCCCCTCCCTTCGCGGACTGTGCTGCGAGATCAGCCTCAATCTCAGCAATGTGCGCCCCCTGTGCGGATCGCGTTGCCGTCGAAGCGGTAGCAGTTGCTCGCCGAGATCTCTGGCTGCTGCGCACGGGACGAGTAGGTGCTTCTTTCGGCGCCCGTGTCTCGTTCGACTCCCCCGCCTCGGCCGCTACCGGAATGGTTGATGCTGCAATCTTCGCAAGCGCCGTTCGCGACTCATCGGTGATCGAGTGAGCCTGAGGTGCCGGGGCCTGCTGCTGTTGCTGAGACGTATTCTTCCGCTTTGAACGTGCGGGTGAATCATTCCGGTGACGTGACACTGGATCATGATGGACGATCAGTCCACGACCAGCGCAGACTTCGCACGATTCACTAAATGACTCAAGCAGTCCCAGACCGAGCTTCTTCCTTGTCATTTGCACAAGTCCCAGCGACGTGACTTCAGCGACCTGATGCTTCGTTCGGTCTCTACTCAAACACTCGACGAGCCTGCGCAGCACCAAATCACGGTTCGACTCAAGCACCATGTCGATGAAGTCGATGACGATGATGCCGCCAATGTCGCGCAGACGAAGCTGGCGCACAATTTCCTCGGCAGCCTCAAGATTATTCTTGGTCACCGTCTCTTCAAGATTGCCACCCGATCCAACGAATTTGCCGGTGTTCACATCGACAACCGTCATCGCTTCGGTGCGATCGATAACCAACGAACCACCCGACGGAAGCCATACCTTGCGGTCAAGTGCTTTCACAATCTGTTCGGAGATTCGGTACTCATCGAAGATGTCGCGGTCAGAAGAGTACTGCTCAACCCGCTCCAGCAATTCGGGAGCAACCTGCGAAAGGTAGTCTTCGATCACTCGGAATGTGTCATCGCCCTGAATAATGAGCTTATTGAAGTCTTCGTTGAACACATCTCGAACGATCTTGATGAGCATGTCAGGCTCAGAGTGCAGCAGCACGGGGCCGCCTCCCTGCGTAACACGCCGTTGAATCGCATCCCACTGACGGGTCAGTCGCTGAACGTCACCCGTCACCTGGTCTTCGGTGGCTCCTTCAGCAGCGGTGCGCACGATGACCCCTGCACCAGTCGGAAGCACTTCCTTAAGAATCTTCTTGAGTCTGGCACGCTCAGTATCAGGCAGCTTGCGTGAAATGCCGTTCATGGCACCGCCAGGCACATAAACCAAAAAACGACCGGGCAATGAAATCTGGCTCGTGAGACGGGCACCCTTATGGCCGACGGGATCCTTCGTCACCTGCACCAGCACCATATCGCCAGGTTTCAAGGCATTTTCAATCTTGCGCGCGGAAGCGCTGCCCTCAAATTCGCTCCAGTCGACCTCACCGGAATACAGCACCGCGTTGCGCCCTCGCCCGATGTCGACAAACGCTGCTTCCATACTCGGCAGCACGTTCTGCACGCGTCCCAAGTAAACGTTTCCGATCAGTGACGTTTCGCTTGACCTCGCAACGTAGTGCTCGACAAGCACCTTGTCCTCAAGCACGCCAATTTGAATACGATCAGCTGAGGTGCGAACAATCATCTCTCGATCAACTGATTCACGCCGAGCGAGAAACTCGCTCTCGGTAATTACGAGGCGACGCCTGCGTCCCGCATCTCGACCGTCGCGGCGACGCTGACGCTTCGCCTCGAGCCGGGTCGACCCCTTCACCTTCTGCGGTTCGTTGATCGGTGCGGGAGTCCGTGGCTCTCGACGCGGCGCTTCGTCTTCGCTCTGCGTGTCATTTGGACGACGACGGGTGCGACGACGCGATGAGGTCGACTCACGGTCATCTTCATCGGCATGGTGCCGCGTGTCGCGCTCTCGTCCACCATGAAACTGACGATCAAGCAGATCGTCAAGCTGACGAAAATCGCTTCTCCGCTGACGCGGTTGCACTGGGGGCACGTCTGGTGCAAGGAATATCAATCGAGCAGTGGCCTTGAAGCGCTCTTCTGGCGTCATCTCGGTGAGCGGTAACAGAAGCAGCGGCTGAGCCTCTTGCTCTGTCGTCGCACCATCGCTTTCAGCCGTTTCTGGCTCGATGACGTCAACTCCCGCGGCCTCGCCGTCGGTGTCCGACAGCGTCGCTTCATCGGGCGAAGTGTCGTGTTGAGTCTCTGGTGTCGGTTCGGACGTCGGTTCATCAACTGAATGCTCAGATTCGGTCGTCGAAACTTCTTCTACTGTGTGCTCATTCACCATTACTGGTGCGCTCCTTACGCCGCGCTCACTGCTCGGCGAACTGTATTGTGCGGCGAAATACAACCGCAAAACTTTACTTGTGCGAGGCGGTTGCCCCACACCCGACCAGGTACTGGCCGGAAGTCGCAATTGTGCGACCAAAAGACTGTCGTGCCGGGAGTCGTGCTGACCCGAGGCAACAGAACCATTATGGCACGCCTTCAAAAATTTCTGCAGGTTCTGCAGATAGCATGGCACCCATGAGTCAAGATGCAGGCACGCGCGACCCACGCACCACCTCATTCGCAATTTTTTCCATCATTGCCGGAGTCGTCGGCTGGTTCGCATCGTTTCAGTTGCTCACTGAGTTCATCAAGACCTTGCAGAACCCCGAGTATGTGCCGAACTGTTCAGTGAGTGTTCTGGTGACATGCGGCCCAAACATGGCGAGCTGGCAGGGCTCCCTCTTCGGATTTAGCAACACGATCTTGGGCGTTGCGATGTTCGTTGCACCAATTGTTGTCGGAGTTGCCCTGCTCGCGGGGGCTCGCTTCGCCCCGTGGTTCTGGTGGATCTATCAGGCTGGTCTCCTCTTTGGGTTCGGGCTCATCCTCTGGCTCAGCTATCAGAGCGTCTTCTCACTCCACACGCTCTGCCCGTGGTGCATGGTCGTGTGGACAGCTATGATCCCGCTGTGGTGGGTCGGTGCGTTGCGGCCACAAGCGACTGGTGCTGTTCCGCTACCGCCCACGGGGCAGAAATTCTACGCCACTCTGTACTCGTGGAGTTGGGTGCTTGTCGTCTTCACGTTCCTGTTGATTGCGGTCGTCGCTCAGGTGCAACTCGACTGGCTCGGAGAATTCCGCCGCATGTGACCGACGTGGAAACGCTCCTACGACACTTGATGCCAGAGAGCTTCCGTTTGGCGCAGCGTGTCATCCAAGCTTGATCCCGTATCGATGATCACGTCGGCGATCGCCCGACGAGCGGCATCATCTGCTTGATTCGAGAGTCGCTGCTTCGCGTCTTCTTCACTCATTCCGCGGAGCTCGACCATCCTTCGGATTCGCTCCTCTACCGGAGCTTCCGTAATCACCACAAGGTCCCATGGCAGATCGACCCCGGCCTCTACAAGAAGCGGCACGTCGTAGATCACCACAGCGCTCTCATTCTGCTCACGAATACTGCTGAGACGCTCATTCGCCAACCTGCGAACCTCAGGATGCACAATCGAATTCAGCGCTTGCAACTCGTCGGCATTCTCAAACACACGTGAACCGAGCCGAGCCCGATCGAGCGAGCCGTCTGCGCTGATCACGTCAGCACCGAAATACTCATAGATCTGCTCAAGGCCGGCACTGCCGACGGCAACTGCTTCCCGTGCAAGTGCGTCTGCATCAATATGGTGCGCCCCCAACTCTGCGAGACGACGGGCAACCGTTGATTTGCCTGATGCAATTCCTCCGCTGAGAGCAATGAGTTTCATACGTCTATCAAAGCAGAAAGCCCGGCACCACACGGAGCCGGGCTTTCTTCAGAGCTTCGAAGCGTTAGTTGCCTTCGAGCTGCTGCTTGAGTGCAGCAAGTGCCTCATCGTCAGCAAGCGTACCGCTTGATGCCGACTCGCTCGAGAAGCTCTGCTGAGCTGCCGAGTCGCCTGCTGCCGGGGCCTCAGCCTCAGCAACGAGAGCCTCGCCGACCTGCTTCTTGTGAGCCTCCCAACGAGCCTGAGCTGCAGCGTACTCCTGCTCCCACGCCTCGCGCTGGGTCTCGAAGCCTTCCTTCCACTCCTGGGTCTCAGGATCGAAGCCTTCGGGGTACTTGTACTCGCCGTTCTCGTCGTACTCAGCGGTCATGCCGTAGAGCGCGGGATCGAACTCGGTGCCCTCGGGATCCACGCCCTCGTTCGCCTGCTTCAGGCTGAGCGAGAAAAGGCGACGCTCAAGGTCGATGTCGATGATCTTTAGGAAGACTTCCTGGCCAGACT
>JAAZFP010000204.1 GCA_012511645.1 Microbacteriaceae bacterium | reverse complement strand
GGTCACTCGACGTCGTCGAGATCGACGCCGCCAGCCACGGTGGTGTGGACGACGCGCGCGAGCTGCGCGAACGGGCCGTGTTTGCGCCCGCGCGAGACCGCTTCAAAATCTTCATCATCGACGAGGCCCACATGGTCACCGCCGGCGGATTCAACGCGCTGCTCAAGATCGTCGAAGAGCCGCCGCCACACGTGAAGTTTATTTTCGCGACGACCGAGCCCGAGAAGGTCATCGGCACGATTCGCTCGCGCACCCACCACTACCCGTTCCGGCTCATCGCACCCGGCGCGCTCATCGACTATGTGCAGCAGCTGTGTGACAGCGAGGGTGTGCAGGTTGAGCCCGGGGTGCTGCCGCTCGTCGTGCGCGCCGGGGGCGGTTCGGTGCGAGACACCCTCTCGATTCTCGATCAGCTCATTGCCGGCAGCGAAGATGGTCATGTTACGCTCGACCGTGCCACCGGCCTGCTCGGCTTCGCCAGTGCCGAACTCATCGACGCCGCCGTCGACGCGCTCGCCTCGGGCAACCCCGCCGAGGCCTTCGCCGCGACCGACCGCATCGTGCAGACCGGGCAAGATCCGCGGCGCTTCGTCGAAGACCTGCTCGAGCGCCTGCGCGACCTCATCGTTATCTCGGCGACCACCGTGCAGGGTGCGGCCTCCGTGTTTCGTGGTGTGCCCGAAGACCAGCTGCAGCGCATGTTTGAGCAGTCGATGAAGTTCGCCCCCGGGCAGCTGTCGCGCATTGCCGACACCGTGAGCGCGACGCTCGACACCATGGTCGGCGCGACCGCGCCACGGTTGCACCTTGAGCTCATGATGGCGCGCGCGCTGCGCGACGCGGGTGGGGCCGGGCAAGTCTCCGTTGCCGCGCCTGCTGCACCCATGCCTGCTGGTGCTCCGGTTCCGCCTGTTTCTGCTGCACCCACTCCTGCTGCTGCCGCTCCTGCTGCTGCCGCGCCTGCTGCAGCCGAGCCACCCGCAGTCGATGTGATCGCCGCGATGAAATCGGCACGAGACTTTCTCAAATCTGACACCGCTGGAGCCCAGCGGCCACCCATGGTGCCGCTCGGCGGGCGCCCGGCACCAACCACGCCCGCACCGGCTGAGGTGGCGCAGCCTGAACCTGTCGCTGAACCACAGCCTGCGGCTGTCGCTGAGGCAGAGCCCGTTGCGGCACCAGAGCCTGTTGCAGTGCCAGAGCCTGCGGCTGCTCAATCTGCGGTGAGCGACGCCTGCCCGAGCCTTGAAGACCTGCTCGAAGTCTGGCCAGACCTGCTCGAAGAGCTGCTCGAGGCAGACCGCGACGCCTGGAATGCCGTCAAGCAGGTGCAGCCACTCGAGTTGCAGGGCGATGTGCTCTACATCGGCCTCACCTCGGGCTCAGATCTCGAGGCGTTCAAATCGCACGGCGCCGGGCCACTTCGCGAAGCGATTACCGGCGCGCTCGGCTTTGCCGTGAAATACATGCCACGTCAGGTCTCGCCCTCAGCAGTGGGCACTGCCGGTGCCGGTGTGCACCCGCAGGTTGCCCGCGAGGGTGAGCCCGCACCTCAGGAGCCCTCTCCAGCTGAATTTCCACCGGCTTCGGCTCCAGAACGTGAATCTGAACCAATCACAGAGCCGATCCCTGAACCTGAGCCGATCCCGGAGCCCGAGCCTGAGCCGGTGCGAGCGCCAGATCCCGCACCAAAGTCCAGACTCGACCCGCCGGGATTCACCCGCTACGGTGAATCCGTCGTGCGAGAGGTGTTCAACGCCAGATTCGTCGAAGAGCGCCCGATCCCTGCTGAACTCGAAAGGTAGACGCCACCATGTATGACGGCATCGTGCAAGACCTGATCGACGAGTTTGGCAGGCTGCCCGGCATCGGGCCAAAATCTGCGCAGCGCATCGCCTTTCACATTCTGCAAACCCAGAGCTTCGACGTGAGCCGACTCGCTACGCTGCTCACCGAGGTGCGCGAGCGCGTGCACTTCTGCGACATGTGCGGCAACGTCACCGAGCACGAGCGCTGTGCGATCTGCCGCGATCCTCGTCGAGACCAGACCCTCATCTGCGTCGTCGAAGAGCCCAAAGACGTCGTCGCGGTTGAACGCACCCGCCAGTTCCGTGGCCTCTACCACGTGCTCGGCGGAGCCATCAGCCCGATCGACGGCATTGGACCCGACGACCTCTCGATCGCGCAGCTCATGCGGCGCCTCACCCCCGCAGAGGGGCAAGAACCGGTGCGCGAGGTGATCATCGCCACCGACCCAAACCTCGAGGGCGAAGCCACCGCGACCTACCTCTCGCGCCTGCTCACCGCAATCGACGTGCCCGTCTCGCGCCTCGCCTCCGGCCTGCCGGTGGGCGGCGACCTTGAGTTCGCGGACGAGGTCACCCTTGGCCGCGCCTTCGAGGGCCGC
>JAAZFP010000203.1 GCA_012511645.1 Microbacteriaceae bacterium | reverse complement strand
GGCACTTCAACTCGCGTCGTCGCACGTTTTGCATCGCCCGCTGCCGCTGATTCTTGAGGCTCATCAGGCTCAACCGCCTCGGCAGCTTCTGTCGGTTCAACACTGTCCAGCTCAACGATGTCTGGCTCAACGATGTCCGGCTCAGCTGCATCAACAATGTCCGGCTCAGCTGCATCAACGACAGCCGCGTCTGACTCATCGGGGCCCTCGACCTGCGCCTGCTGCGGCAGGTCGGGCAACAGCGTGGTGCGTGGAGCCCTGCGATTCACGGTGCGGGGTGGCCGTTGTTGCGCGGCTTCAGCTGTGGCACGAGAAGCAGCAGAACCCGTGTTGGGTTCTTCTTCGGGCAAGGATTTCGGCACGACTACAAACCTATCAAACGAGAGACCCTTCTTGGCTGCCTCAGAAGTCAGGCAGAATAGGTCTGTGACTACCCACAGCATACGGCCGCGCGCAGCGCAGCGCACGGCAGCGTTTCGTTCGCTTCGGCTGCTGACGGTGCGTGACCTCAAGGTGCGCTATTCGACGTCGTTGCTCGGGTACCTGTGGTCGATTCTTGATCCACTCGTCATGAGCCTGATCTATTGGTTCATTTTCACGCAGCTCATCGACCGCTCAATCGGCGAAGCGCCCTACATCGTGTTTCTGCTGTGCGCAATGCTGCCCTGGGTGTGGTTCAACGGAGCGGTCGGTGATTCGACGCGAGCATTCTTGCGAGATGTGAAGCTCGTGCGCTCCGTCGCGCTGCCGCGCTGGGTCTGGGTCGCGCGCATTGTGTGCGCGAAGGGGGTTGAGTTTCTGCTGAGCCTCCCGGTGCTCATCGCATTCGCGATCATCAATGGGGCGACGGTGAACTGGCTCATCCTGCTCTATCCGCTCGCGATAGTCATGATGGCCGCGCTCGTGCTGGGCGTCGGCCTCATCGTTGCCCCACTGGTCGTGTTCTTTCGCGACCTCGAGCGGGCCACCAAGCTGGTGCTTCGGGTGCTGTTCTATGCGTCGCCCGTGATTTACGGCGTGAGTGATCTGCCGGCAGCCGTGGCGCCTCTCGCCTGGCTCAACCCGCTCTCCGGCATCTTTTCGTTGTTTCGTGCGGGCTTTTTTCCCGAACAGCTCAACTGGGCGCTGGTTGCGGTATCTGCGGCGATCACCGCGGTGACGCTGCTGATCGGCGCGCTCGTGTTTCGCCGCTCCGTCGGCGGCGTCTTGAAGGAGCTGTGATCATGAGCACCCACGACCACCACCCCGCTGAGGCAGCCGACGAGATCATCGCGGTGCGCGATCTCGGCGTGCGGTTCAGACGCAACCGCGGCTCGAGGCGCAGCTTCAAGGATCTCTTCTCGTCGAAGCGTCGTCGAAACCGCTCGGGCGAGTTTTGGCCACTGCGCGGGGTGAGCTTTTCCGTGACCCGCGGCGAGGCGATCGGGGTGGTTGGCCGCAACGGCCAGGGTAAGTCAACCCTGCTCAAGCTGGTTGCTGGCGTGCTGCTGCCAGACGAGGGAACCGTCGAGGTGCGAGGCGGGGTCGCCCCGCTCATCGAGCTCACCGGCGGGTTCGCGGGTGACCTGACGGTGCGCGACAACATTCACCTCACCGCCGGCATGCACGGCCTCACGAAGCGTGAAATCACCGCCCGCTTCGACACCATCGTGGCCTTCGCCGAAGCCGCTGACGTGCTCGACACCCCCTTCAAACACCTGTCGAGCGGCATGAAGGTGCGCGTCGCATTTGCCGTGGTTTCACAGCTCGACGAGCCGGTGCTGCTGGTCGACGAGGTGCTCGCCGTCGGCGATAAGGCGTTTCGTCAGAAGTGCTACGCCCGCATCGACGAGTTGCTCGGTGAGGGCAAAACGCTCTTTTTGGTGTCGCACAACGAGCGTGACCTGCGCAGGTTCTGCTCGCGCGGCCTGTATCTTGACCGCGGCGCGCTGCAGTTCGACGGCCCGATCGACGATGCGCTCGAGCGCTACAACGCCGATCACAACCAGGGTTAGGCCTGACCACCAGCCTTCAGCGCTTCGGCGCGCCCGAGCAGCGTCTCGATGGCCTCATGAAACCTGCGAGTCGGCGCGCCATGGGTTGTGTCACCAAAGTAGTGCGTTGACCAGGTGCCGAGACGCTCGCGCGCCTCGTCATCCTCGATCACTCCCTGCAACACCTCGTCGATGCGATCGACATCGCCCTCAGTCAACCACTCGCACACGCTGAGATAGCCCGTCTCATCAACGTCCGCCTCGGGCGAGGCGGGGCGGGTCACCATGAGTGGTTTGCCGGTAGCGAGGCGGTCATAGACCATCGCCGAGACATCGCAGATGGCCACATCGGGCACGCTCAGCTGCCACCCAATCGCGGGCGCCGTGTCATACACATGCTGGGCGCCAGGATCGCGCTGGTTCGCCGCGGCGAGCGCCGCAATAATGCGCTCGTTTGCTGCGCCAAACTCGGGGCTCACGACCCCGCTGCGCGGGTGAGGCCGGTAGACGACGCGATGCCGACCCGTTGCGATGAGCCGCTCAACGAGCCGCTCACCGTGCGTCACCACTGAACCATAGCTCGCCGCTGGCCGGTCGCCTTCCCACGTCGGTGCGTAGAGCACCACCGTGCGATCATCGGCAGCAAACGGCGGCTCACCAGCGAGGTGATCCGTCTGTGGGCGACCAATCGCAAACGTGCGGGTATCGAGGTCGTACTCCCACAGCGCCTTACTGAGACGCGTGCGGGCCGCATCCCCCGCGATAAACGCGTGATCATAACTCTTGAACTGATTGCTGGTCATGTACATCTTGTCGCTCTCACCGTGATTGATGAACACATGCCAGCGCTCGCCATAGCGCATCATCTGAAAGTTTCGGGTGTTCTGATTGACATACAGAATCACCTCAAGCGGCTGCTGCCGCACCAGCTTCTCGAGGTCGGTCACCTTCTGCGCAAACGCCACGTCGAGCCCGCTCTCTTCCATGAGCAGTTTGGCGCCGGCGGGGCTGCGCGCGATCACCACGACGGGATGGGTCTTCGAGAGCTCGGCGAGCGGCGCATACCACTGACGCATCTGATAAATGTTGACGTCACTGTCGGCGAAATACACACCGATGCGAAAGGTTTGCTCGGGCAGCGGTCCGCGCTGCGCCACGAGCTCACGAGCACCAAAGAGTGCCCGCCGGCCCTTCAGCACCTTCTTGACCAGTCGCTTTGCCCGCTTCACGTCTTTCGCCAGTTGCATGCTTCAAGCCTATTCGAGCGGGGCCATGGCAGAATGACGGGGTGAGTCTGAGCCTGCCCGAGCTGCCCCCGTTGCCCGGCGTCAGCTATGTGATGCCGGTGCTGAACGAAGAGGGCTACCTCGACGAAGCCGTTCGCACGATCCTCGCACAAGACTATGTCGGCGAGAAAGAGATCGTGCTGGCGCTCGGCCCATCGACTGACCGCAGCACCGAGATCGCCGAGCGCATTGCCGCGGCTGACCCGCGGGTGCGGCTGGTTGCAAACCCGCAGCGTGATAATGCGATCGGCCTGTACCGCGCGATTGCCGCAAGCACACACCCGATCGTGGTGTGCGTGGATGCCCACAGCACGCTCACCCCCGACTACACCACCCGCGGCATCGAGGCGCTGCACGAGGTGAGCGCGGCGAACGTCGGCGGGGTGATGCGTGCCGCAGGTCGGGGTCGCGTGCAGCGCGCCATCGCCGCAGCCTACAACAGCCCCTACGGCCTCGGCGGTGGCGCCTACCATGGCGACGGCACGCCGGGGCCTGCTGAGAGCGCCTATCTGGGCATCTTTCGTCGCGAAGCACTCGAAGCGGTTGGCGGCTATGACGAGGGCATTCGCCGCGGTGAAGACTGGGAGCTCAACCTGCGCATTCGTCGCGCGGGCGGGCTCGTCTGGTTCGCCCCGGCTCTCGGGGTCACATACTGGCCGCGGGCCAGCCTCGGCGATCTCGCGAAACAGTTCTTTGCGACCGGCGCCTGGCGCGCGGTGCTCGTGCGCAGATCTCCGCGCGACACCCCCTGGCGGTTCTTTGTGCCGGGCGCGCTCGTCATCGGGCTCGCGCTCAGCCTGATCATCTTCGTGCTGCAGTGCGTCGGCCTGGTGGGGTGGCCATGGTGGTCGCTCGTGCACCTGATCCCAGCGCTCTATCTCGCCGGGGTGCTCTTTGCCTGTACCCGGTTGCCGGGGCTTCGCGGTGCTGGCGAGCGAGTGACCGGGCTCGCAGCCCTCGTCACCATGCACCTCACCTGGGGTGCGGGCTTTTTGGTGGGTTTGCTCGGTGGCGCCGGTCGCACCGTCGACCGGTCACGCATGTGAGCCGCGGGCTACTTGCCACACCCACCGCCCCCTGAGCGACACTCAGCAGCACATCAGCGGAGAGCGTGACCCGTCAGGGAAGGCCGCGGCCGGCTAGAGCGCGCCGCGTTCAACGAGCGCATCGACCACTCGCCGCGCAGCATGACCTTCATCGTGCGGCACGAACGTGCGGCACCACGCGTCATACCGTTCACCGAGCGACACACCAGCGTGAGCGGCCTGCACCACCTCATCGCCCGTGGTGACACAGGGCCCCGGAGCCAGCGCCGCAAAGTCAAAGGTGAAGCCGCGCTCGCGCTCCCGGTAGGTGTCGAAGTCTGGCACATAAAACAGCATCGGTGCCCGCGCCACGGCAGCGTCAAACATCACCGATGAGTAGTCGGTCACGAGCAGGTCGGCGGCGAGAATGACATCGTTCACATCAGGGTGCGCGGTGGCATCACACACCCGAGGATCCATCCCGTGACTCACACCGCCGCTGCGAGTGTGACCCCGAACAACCACTGTCCATTCGTCACCGAGGCGCTCAGCGAGTTCGTGCACATTGATCGTGTTCACCGGCTGCCCCTCGGCTCGCCATGTGGGCACATAGGCGGGCACGCGCCTCTCGGGCGACAACCCAAGGGCACTCTTCGCGGTGGCAACCGCGACCCCGATGCGCTCGCCGCCGGCCACCGCATCAGCGAGGCGATCGTCGCGCGGGTAGCCCAGCTCGAGCACCTCACCCCGCTAGGCATAGCTCGTGCGAAACTGTTCGGTCGAATGCGGGTTCTGCGACAGCAGCAGGCTCCAGCGGCGGCTCTCGCGGTGCACCGCGATGCGGGTGCGCAGGCTCATGCCGCTGCGCGCAAGCGCGAGGCGGTTGAGCATCGTGCCATGCCAGGTTTGCAGCACCGTCTGGTGTCTGCCCCGGCGAAACCCATATCTGAGCCAGTCATTGACGACGAGCAGCGTCGCCAGGCGCCTGGCCGCGAACCAGTCGG
>JAAZFP010000202.1 GCA_012511645.1 Microbacteriaceae bacterium | reverse complement strand
GCACTGGTGATGAGCCCGACTGCGCCGACGGGGAGACCCTCATCGCGGAGCCGTTCGGCGATCCACACCTGATACGAGGGCCCAACGGTGAGCCGGGCATTCGGCACGTTCCCAGCTGACGACGCATCGATCATGTCGGCCCCGTCTTCCTTGAGCCACCGCACGAGCACAGCAACATCCCCGACGTTGAAGCCGCCAGGTACCCACTCGTCGCCCGACACACGCACCATGATTGGGAGGTCGGGGTGGGCGGCGCGAATACCGCGCACAATCTCGCGCAGGGGCCGTGCCCGTCGCTCGGCGTCGCCACCAAACTCGTCATCACGCAGGTTACTCAGCGGTGAGAGGAACTCGTGCAGCAGGTAGCCGTGTGCAGCGTGGATTTCGACGACATCGAACCCAGCGGCAACGGCGCGGCCAGCCGATGCGATGAACGCCGCAATCACCTCTCGCACATCATCAGCGGTGAGCTCGCGTGTAGTGTCGAATCCCTCGAACGCCACGGGAGAAGGCGCAACGAGCTGCCAGCCACCCTCATCAGCGGGCAAGGCGCCTCCCGGTTGCCCTGGGAACCACGGGTAGCTTGAGCCCTTGCGCCCCGCATGCGCGAGCTGAATGCCAACCCGGGCACCGTGCGCCTGCACCGCAGGCACGATCCGAGCGACCGCCTCCTGCTGAGCGTCATTCCACAGACCCAGGCAGTTCGGTGAGATGCGACCCTCGGGCAGCACCGCGGTCGCCTCGGCAATCACGAGCCCCGCGCCGCCGCGTCCCAGCGCACCGAGGTGCTGCAGGTGCCAATCGTTCGGCGCGCCCTGATGATCCCCGTCAGCTGCCGCCGAGTACTGACACATGGGCGGCACCCACAGTCGGTTGCGAATCTCGAGTGCGCGAAGCGTGAACGGTTGAAAGAGCAGCGGATCGGCCATGCACCTGAGTCTATGGTTTTTGGCCGATAGGCTGGTTTCACTATGTCACTCGCGCACACGCTCGCTGGGTTGGCGCGCGAGCAGGCTCCGGAACAGGTCCCCGAACCCGACGACCTGCTGGTCGCGTTCGAAGGGTGGGCTGGCGATACCCTCGGGCTTGAACTGTATCCCGCGCAAGAGGAGGCACTCCTCGGGTTATCGCTAGCGTCGAACGTGATCCTGGCCACCCCGACGGGCACCGGCAAGTCCCTCGTCGCAATTGGCGCGCACTTCATCGCGCTCGCCGAAGGCAGACGAACGGTCTACACCGCGCCGATCAAGGCGCTGGTGAGTGAAAAGTTCTTCGCACTCGTCGACGTGTTTGGTGCCGAGCGCGTCGGCATGGTGACGGGGGACACGAGCATCAACCCCGATGCGCCGATCCTGTGTTGCACGGCCGAGATTCTCGCAAACCTGGCGCTGCGTGACGCCGACGCCGGTGGCATCACCCAGGTGGTGATGGATGAGTTCCATTTCTATGCCGATCCCGAGCGCGGGTGGGCGTGGCAGGTGCCGCTGCTGCTCATGCGCGACGCACAGTTCTTGCTGATGTCGGCAACGCTCGGTGACGTCACCGAACTTGCCGCGGATCTCACCCGCCGCACCGGTCGCGACACGGAGCAGGTGATCGGGGTCGAGAGGCCCGTGCCGCTGCATTTCAGTTACGCCGTGAAGTCAGTGCACGAGGTGGTTGAGGCGCTGCTCAGTGAACGCGGCACCCCCGCCTACCTCGTCTATTTCAATCAGGCGCACGCGGTTGAGCAAGCGCTGGCGCTCGCGAGCATTAAGATCGTGGATCGCGCTGGCCGAGACGAGATCGCTGAGGCCCTCGGCGACTTTCGGTTCTCTACTGGATTTGGGCAGACCCTGTCACGATTGGTGCGATCGGGCATCGGTGTGCATCACGCCGGCATGCTGCCACGGTATCGGCGCCTCGTTGAGCAACTCGCGCAGCAGGGCTTGCTGAAGGTTATCTGTGGTACCGATACGCTGGGAGTCGGCATCAACGTGCCAATTCGCACCGTCGTGCTCAGTGCACTCACGAAGTTTGACGGCACCGTGATGCGCAGGCTGAACGCTCGGGAGTTTCATCAGATCGCGGGCCGCGCGGGCCGAGCCGGGTTTGACACTGAGGGCGACGTGATCGCGCTCGCCCCCGAGCACGAGGTCGAAAACGCAAAGCAGACGGCGAAAACCGCTGCAAAGGCCGCTGCAGGAAAGAAAACTGGCAAGGGGCCGAAGAAGAAGGCGCCGCCGCAAGGCTTCATCGGTTGGAACGAACAGACGTTGGAGCGGCTCGTCGCCGCTCAGCCTGAACCGCTCGTCAGTCGCATGCGCGTGACCCACTCGATGGTGCTCAGTGTGATTGCGCGGGGCGAGCAGCACCCGGGGGAAGCGCTGCGAACGATGCACACCTTGCTCTTCGACAGCCACGAACCCCGCCCAGTGCAGTTTCAGCATGCGAGAACGGCGATTGAGATCTTTCGCACCCTGCGCACCGGCGGCATCGTGGAGGTCGAAGACGGGCTCCTGCGGCTCACCGTCGACCTGCAAGCAAACTTTGCGCTCAACCAACCGCTCTCACCATTCGCGCTCGCCGCGATCGAGCTGCTCGATCCTCAGTCACCCGAGTACGCGCTCGACGTGATCTCGGTCATTGAGTCGACCCTTGAAAACCCCCGAGCCATTCTGCGAGCACAAGAACACCGGGCAAAAGGTGAGGCGATCGCAGAGATGAAGGCGGAGGGCATCGACTACGACGAGCGCATGGAACTGCTCGAAGCAGTGACCCACCCAGAACCGCTCAAAGAGTTGCTCGGCGCAGCGTATGACGCCTATGCGGCAGAGGTGCCATGGGCTCGCGACTATGAGCTTCGACCAAAGTCTGTGGTGCGTGACATGGTCGAGCGCGGGTTCGGCTTTCGTGACGTCGTGTCGTTTTACCAGCTGGGACGGGCTGAGGGCGGCGTGCTGCGATATCTCAGCGACGCATTTCGAGCGACCGAACGCACCGTGCCAGAGCAGGCAAAGACCCCAGAGCTTGCGGAGCTGATCGACTGGCTCGGCGAGGTGGTGCGCCAGATTGATTCAAGCCTCCTCGACGAGTGGGCAGCGCTCACCGGTAACCCTGATGAGGTACTCGAAGCACACGAGCACGAGCGAACCGCCGACGCGAACGCCGCGCCACCGATGCGCTCACTGCGCGCAAACGAGCGCGCCTTCACCGTGATGATTCGCAACGCGCTCTTTCGGCGAGTGCAGGCCGCCGCGTTCGAACGATACGACGAACTTGCTGAACTCGATGCGGGGTCAGGGTTCGGTGCGCAGCCGTGGCGTGACGCGCTTGACGACTACTACGAGGAGTACGACGAAATCGTCATTGACGCTCGCGCGCGCTCGCCGAAGCTGCTCGAACTCGACTCCAGCGCCGAAGCAACTGCAGCTGGTGGGTGGCGGTTCCGGCAAGTACTGCTCGACCCGCGCGGTGACCTGGCGTGGGGCATTGAGGGCGTCGTCGATCTGACCGAATCAGAAGAGCTCGGTG
>JAAZFP010000201.1 GCA_012511645.1 Microbacteriaceae bacterium | reverse complement strand
CAATGATCTTGATTTCACGCCGGCTGTTTGCCGGGCGTCCACCTTGGCTCATCACTGAGGCGATGGATTCTCGGTTGCTCGTCATCACTGACTGACCTCTTCTCAGGATCTAGAAACTTTCATATATTGAAAGTAACTTTAGTAAACTTTCAAAACTATAAGAGCGCCTAGGATGAATGTCAAGAAAGAAGACGATGGCAACCACTATTCAGTCAGTTGAGCGGGCCGCAAGAATTCTGCTCTTCATCGCAGAAAACCCACTCGTGCAGGCGACAGAAATCGCAACCCGGTTCGATCTCTCTGGCCCAACGGCACATCATCTCCTCACCACGCTGACCCAAGAAGGCCTCCTGCAAAAAGACGCGCACCGGCGTTACGAACTTGGTAACGCGAGCGAGCGCATCGCAGCGGCCTCCATGCGCCAGTTGCGGCCGTCTGCCGAACTTCGCACGGCTCTCGCCGAACTCGCGCGCAGAACGGGCGAGTCGTGCTACCTCACTGCCTGGCGTGGCGACGAAATCCGGGTCGTAGCAGTTGTTGAGGGGGAACATGCGGTACGCGTGTCTGGACTCGTCACCGGCTACACCGAGAATATTCACGCACGAGTCGGCGCTCGCGTGATGCTTGCGCACGCGGACCCCGAACTCCGCGACTGGGCACTCGCCGGGTACGACTATGCAGCGGTCACGCCCCACACCATCCAAAACCGGGATGACCTTGACGCAGAGCTCGAACGTATCCGATCGACCGGGGTAGCGTTTGACCGCGAAGAGCTGCAAATCGGCGTCTGCTCAATGAGCGCACCAGTGTATATCGACGACCGTGTTTCCGCAGCGCTGTCGCTGACTGCACCGATCGGGCGCTTTCAAGAGAACGAAAACGAATACGTTGCTGCACTCCGAGACTGCGCAGCAACGCTGAGTCTCTCGTAGCAGGCGGAAGCGCTGCCAGGCCGATGCGCGGAGGGATTAATGGGTCGCTTCATGGCTGCTACGCATACTCTCATCGCCGTGGGCGTCGACCCTGATCCGATTCGTGATCTGATCAGTGCTCTGCGCCAGCGAACCGCTCAGTAGGATGGGTCCATGATGGCGGCATTCTTCGAGTGGTCGGTGCTTTTTCTCGAGATTCTCGGGGTAGCCGCAATTCTCATCGGCTTCACGTTGTCCCTCATCGTTGCGGGCAAGCGTCTGCGAGCCACACGCGACGGCGGTGAGGCATTCACTGTGCTGCGGCGCATGCTCGCCTCATCGATACTGCTCGGGCTCGAGATCCTCGTTGCCGCCGATCTCGTGCGCACCGTCACCTCGGTGCCATCGTTTGAAGATGCCATGATCTTGGGGCTCATCGTCATCATCAGAACCGTGCTCAGCCTGTCGATTCAGATTGAGATCGATGGCGTGGTGCCCTGGAAGCGGGCGATGCTGACAAGCGGTGCTCAGCTTCTTCACGAATCTGCGCGCGGCTCCCAGCCCACACGCTGAGACCGTTCCGGCCGCTCCCCTCAGCCTCTCGTTCTCGCACCTGCCGCGCGCACGGTATTGTGCGGCACTTGCTAAATTGGAACGATGTCTGAGAAATTAAGCACCGCACGACCGAACACGCGTGCGTCGAGAGCAGGGATGGCGCTCATCGCCTGCTGTATCGCTCAGTTTCTCCTCACGATCAATGGCTCAATTGCGAGCATCGTGCTGCCCACGATCTCGACAGATTTCGGGGTGCAACTGCCCGCGGCGCAGTGGGTAGTCAGCGTCTATCCGCTCACGGTCGCCTGCTTGCTCATCCTGATGGGCAATCTCGCCGACCGGTTGGGGCGGCGCACGATCCTGATCACGGGTATCGTAACGATGGGCGCGGCATCGATCATGTGCGCGCTCGCGCCAGACATTCTCTTTCTCACCGTCTCGCGCACCATTCAGGCCATCGGCGGTGCGATGATTGCGACCTCTGGCCTTGCCGCGGTTTCAGCACAATCGACCGACCCGGCAGCTCGAGCCAAGGCAATCGCCTGGTGGGCGGCGATTGGTGGCGTCGCGCTCGCGGCGGGGCCGTTCTTTGGTGGCATCCTTGCGGAGTGGTTCGGGTGGCGTGGGGTCTTTTGGTTCAGTGTTCCGCTCGCAATCATCGCAGTGGTGATCGCTCGAGCGGCAGTCGCAGAGTCTCGTGCAGACAAGCCACACCCAACTGACCCCGTGGGGCAAGTGCTGGTCAGCGCTCTCATCGCGGCCGCATCATTTGCGCTCATCGACGGCGCTCGAGCCGGGTGGGGCTCCCCCCTGATTCTCGGAGCACTCGCACTTGCGGCAGTGCTGCTCGTAGCCGCAGTGCTTCGGGCGCGAGGCAGGACGAACCCGCTGATACCGCTTCAGATTTTTCGCAACCGATCATTTATCCGGGGGTCTCTCACCTCAATCGTCGGGTTTGCCGCAGCGGCGGGTTTGTTTTATCTTGCGCCACAGTATCTGCGAGACGTTGCTCAGCAAAGCGCGGTGCAGGCAGGACTGTTCCTGTTGCCGCTCGCGCTCGTTTCACTCGTTTCAGCTCAGCTCTCTGGCCTCATCGTCGCGCGCAACAAAGCACGTCTTGACCTGCTGCTCGCTGGCACACTGATCGCCGTCGCCTCCCTCATGCTGTTCGTTCTCGCAGACGTGTCGCTCTGGTGGGTAGCAATCGGTTTCGCGGTGTTTGGGTTTGGGTACGGTTTGCTCAATGACCCGTTGAGCGTGACGGCGCTTGCCGCAATGCCCGCCGCTGAGGCGGGTCTGGCCTCCGCGCTCTTCTCGACGGCGAAACAGTTCGGACAACTGCTCGGCATTGCGGCAATCAGTACCCTACTCATCACCGTTTCGCCGTCGTTCAGCACCGCTTACCACGAGGTCGGCCGTTGGGCCTGGCTCGCCCTTGCCGCGTGCGGCGTGCTCATCGTTGCGCTCAACCTGAGATCTGGCGCGACACAGCCATCTACGTCTGCATCTGCATCTGCATCTGCATCTGCATCTGCATCTGCAT
>JAAZFP010000200.1 GCA_012511645.1 Microbacteriaceae bacterium | reverse complement strand
CGTCAAGCTTGAGCAGAACTATCGTTCGACGCAAAATATTCTGTCGGCAGCGAATGCGGTCATTGGCAACAACTTCGACCGGCAAGACAAGAACTTATGGACGGCCGAGGGCGACGGTGCGAAGATCGTTGGCTTTACGGGGTACTCGCAGCACGATGAGGCCCGTTTTGTCGCTGAAGAGATCGAAGACCTGCATCGTGGCGGCCTGGCATACAGCGATATTGCCGTGTTCTATCGCACGAACTCGCAGACCCGTGCGCTTGAAGAGCTGCTCATTCGTGCGGCCATCCCGTACCGTGTGCTGGGGGGCACGAAGTTCTATGAGCGTGCCGAGATCAAAGATGCGATGGCGTATCTGACCAGTCTTGCGAACCCCTATGACCCGATCGCCTGGTCGCGGTTGATCGGGGTGCCCAAGCGCGGCATTGGGCCGATGGCTGAGGCCCAATTGGCAAACTTTCAAGAGGCGCAGGGTCTTTCGTTTCATGAGGCCATGCTGCGGGCTGACGAACTCGGCTTCGGGCCGAAGGTGCGCGCGACCATTCTCGCGCTCGGCGACCTGCTGATGCGTGCCGCACAGATGGCTGCCGGTGGCGGCCCGCGCGACCTCGCTGGTGTCGAGCGTCGCCCGGCGCCGGTTGCTGACGTATTGAAACTCATTCTTGACGAGACCCAGCTGATTGAGAAACTGCGTGAAAAGCGTGACCCGCAAGACGAAGCCCGGGCTGAGAACCTTGAAGAACTCGTGGCAGTGGCGCGTGAATTCGATGTCCGCAACCCAGACGCAGGCTTGCTTGAATTTTTGACCGAGGTCAGCCTCGTGGCGGCGGCCGATGACCTCGACGACCACAGCGGCACGGTGTCGCTCATGACCCTGCACACCGCGAAGGGCCTGGAGTTTCCCGTTGTCTTTATCACCGGTGTCGAAGAAGGCCTGCTGCCACATCAGATGTCAGTCGACGAAGTGGGGGGTGTGAACGAAGAGCGGCGCCTGATGTACGTCGGTATCACGCGGGCACGCCGACAGCTCTACCTCACCCTCGCGAGCACTCGCGCCACCTACGGTGATATTGGTGTCGCCATGCCCTCACGTTTTTTGCAAGAAGTGCCCGCCGCGCTCATTGACTGGCGGCAGTCGCCCGGGGAGGTCACCGGCCGCGGCGGTGCTGAATCTCGGGCACTGAATGCGGTGCGCGGTGAGCCGCGGCCGCGGCGCTCGGCCTCTCGAACTGACTCAGGGGTCACGTTTGGTGGAGGCGGTGGTGGACGCTCGGCCGCTGCGGTGAGTGAACCCGCGAGTGGCAATATGCAGTCTGCGCTCGAGCAGTGGCGTGAACGCAAGCGCCTCGCGAAGGCCGCTCAAGCTGAAGGGCGTGGCTTTCCCAACTTGGTGGGTGTCACCCAACGAGATAACGAACACCTCGAGTTGGCCCCCGGCGACCGCATTACACACGAAGACTACGGGGAAGGGCGAATTACCGGTATCACCGGCGCGGGCTCGAAACGTGTCGCCCACGCCGTGTTTGACTCGGTTGGCGAGCGAAAACTCCTCGTGAAGCTCGCTCCAATTGCAAAGGTCGAGTAGAGT
>JAAZFP010000014.1 GCA_012511645.1 Microbacteriaceae bacterium | reverse complement strand
TTGAGCCCCAAGGAGACGCAGATGAGTAGCACTCTTCCTGACCGGAGAATCATGCTGGCGAGCGCAGCGAACATGCGCGATCTCGGCAGTCTGCCTGTTGAGGGCGGGGTGTTTGCCCCTGGCAAGGTCTACCGTTCTGCATCGCTTGCGCAGTTGAACGACACCGACCAGTGCACCTTCGTTGATCTCGGCATCGCAGAAGTGTTTGATCTGCGCACCAAGGCCGAGCGAGAGGCGCAGCCTGACCGTCTGCCCTCGGGCATTGATCTTGTCGGAGTCGACGTGCTCGCTGATGGCCAGGGAGGCGTTGCAGCGGCCGTGGGCACCCTGGCGACCGACCCGGCTGCGGTGAACGATCTTTTGGGCGGCGGCAAAGTGCAAGACATGTTGGCCGACACCTACCGCTCCCTCGTCACGCTGCCATCGGCGCACGCGGGCTACCGTGAGCTGTTTCAGGCGATCAGCGCCCCTGATCATGACGGCGCAGTGCTCTTCCACTGCACCGCGGGCAAGGATCGCACCGGCTGGGCGGCTGCATCGTTACTGCTGCTGCTCGGCGCCGATGAGGCAACGGTGCAATCCGACTATCTGCAAACCAATGACGCTTTGGTGCCGACCCTTGGGCCGCTGCTGAAGAACGCCACGGCAAAAGGTGTTGACCCAGACCTCATTCGTGAGGCGTTCAGCGTGCGCATCGAATACCTCGATGCGGCGCAAGAGGTGGTTGCCTCGCAGCACGGCACCATCGAGGAGTACTTCAGCTCGGGTGTGGGCCTCGACTCACGCACCATCGACACGATTCGTGAACGCCTGATCACAACCGCCACAGCCTGACGCTGCTGCAGGTCGAGCCGACCTAGGTTTGCACCTGCGTGACGGGCAGCGTCGAGTCTGCCCCGAAGCCGAGCGTCGAGGGCGCATGGCCAGCCATCACGAGCTGCGCACCAAGCGAGGCAATCATCGCCCCGTTGTCGGTGCACAGCGACAGCGGGGGCACGCGCAACGCAACGCCCGCTGCAGCCGCACGCTCAGCAGCGAGTGCTCGCAGCCGCGCGTTTGCCGCGACACCGCCACCGAGCAACAGGCGAGGCACGCCGAGGTCTGCGCAGGCGGCAATCGCTTTTTGAGTAAGCACGTCGGCAACAGCCTCACGAAAACTCGCGGCAACATCAGCAACCGGCACTGCCTCGCCTGCATCTTGTCGTTGCTCGACCCACCTGGCGACCGATGTTTTCAGACCAGAAAACGAGAAGTCATAGCGGTGCCGCTCAAGATCTTTGGGTCTCGTGAGCCCTCGCGGAAACCTGATTGCCTGCGGATCACCATCGGCCGCCACGCGATCAATGTGTGGCCCACCCGGGTATGGCAGGCTGAGCAGTCGGGCGACCTTGTCAACCGCCTCCCCTGCCGCGTCGTCAATCGTCTCGCCTAGCAACTCGACGTCGCTGACGAGATCTCGCACAAGTAAGAGCGACGTATGCCCGCCCGAAACCAGCAGCGCAACCGTCGGTGTTTCGAGCTCACCGATACCGCCCGAGGATCCCGCAACCTCACGCAAGCCTTCGCCCTGCAAGAGATCAGCCCCAACGTGGCCAACGAGGTGATTCACCGCATACAGGGGCTTGCCGGTGGCGATGGCGAGCGCCTTCGCCGCGGCGACTCCCACCATGAGTGCTCCGGCAAGCCCTGGGCCGCTCGTCACCGCGATGGCATCGAGGTCATCAAAGGTGACCCCCGCATCGGCAACGGCTTGTTCGAGTGTCGGCTGCAGCGCCTCAAGGTGCGCGCGTGCGGCAACCTCTGGCACCACTCCCCCGTAGCGGGCGTGCTCGTCCATGGAAGAGGCGATCGTGTTGGCGAGCAGGGTGCGTCCCCGCACAATGCCAACCCCAGTCTCATCACAGCTCGTCTCGATGCCGAGCACGAGCGGATCTGCGCGGTTCATATCGGGCCCCTCACCGAGCACTCCGTCGCCACGACTCATCGCCTGGCCCCCATCTCAAGTTTCATCACGATCGCATCAATACCCTCAGGCTGGTAGTACTGTGGGCGCACGCCAAGCTCTGCAAACCCGAGCGATTCGTAGAGTCGGCGCGCGACGGGGTTGTCAGCACGCACCTCGAGAAACACCTGCCGAACGTCACGTCGAGTGGCCTCGTCCAGCAGCTCATTCATCAGTGTGCGACCATACCCTTTGCCCCTGGCACCGGCGTCAACTGCGATCGTTTGAATATCTCCGTCGCCACCCACTGCGAGCAACCCTGCATAGCCAATGGTGCGGCCATCTGCATCAACCAGCGCACGGTACGCGCGGTAGTCGCCCGTCAACTCTTGCTGCAGCAGGTCACGCGTCCAGGCCTGCGCGCCGAACACTTCTTGCTCGATCACCCACATGGCGTCCAGGTCGTCTTCCGTTGCCGGCCGAATCTGCACATCGTGCTGCAGGCTCATGCCGACACCCGTTTGATGGCAGCGGCAGGCTTCACGTCTGGCGACCGCAAGTACAATGCGGCAGGGTTGTCGAACGCTGCGCCACTGGCGAGCCGACGCGCAGCCAATTGCACGAGGCGCGCGGCCGGAATGCGGTCTGGCCGCACATCGTACAGTCCTGGTTCGAACGCTGCCTGCTCGACCAGGTGAGCCTCGCGGGTGCGCACCGGCGCCCCCGCCCAGTCAAGCCCCGAGAACGCCGTGACAAATAACTCGCGACGACGCGCATCCTGTACCACGCGCACGTCAGGTGCGGCTGCGCCGTGATCGAGCACTGCGAGCGCGACCGCTTCAAGCCCTTGCAGCGGCAGAAGCGGCACACCGCGACCGGCGGCGAACGCGTGCGCGGCGGCCATGCCGATGCGCAGCCCGGTGAACGGCCCTGGCCCTCGGCCCACGATCACGCCGGTGACCTGACGAGGGTCAGCCCCCGACAGCGCGAATGCGCGTTCAATCAGCTCACCAATCATCTCTGCGTGCCCACGCTGATTATCACTCGACACCTCGGTGATGATGCCGCCGATGCCGACGGCAACGCTGGTGCCAATCGCCGTATCTACCGCAAGCAACACCTGCCCCGAAAGCTCGGGGCACGCGAGGGTGCGCTCAGCGGGAGCTCCCGCCGAGAATTCTGTGCCGCCCACTCAGATCACCCCGCCCATCCACCGGGCACCATAGCCCGCGATCGTCACCGTTCGCGGTTCAATGAGTTCATCCATGTCTTCATCACGAGCGACGTTCTGGTCATCCGCGCGCTGACCAGCGTCATCGCCACGATCAATGGCCCCGGTCGGCCGTTCAATCACGATCTCCAGGTGCGAGTCCCCCGGTTCAACGAGCCCTGCGCCCCACTCCGCGAGCACGACCGATCCGGCAAAGTCGAGATCAAGATCGTCGAGCTCGGCAGCATCACCGAGCCGGTACGCGTCGAGGTGCACGAGCGGTGGCCCATCGACAAGCGAAGGATGGGTGCGGGCCAGCACAAAGGTGGGGCTTGTGACGGGGCCGCGCACCCGCAGCCCCTCGCCGATGCCTCGGCTGAGCGTCGTCTTGCCCGCGCCGAGCGGACCCGTCAGAATCACGAGATCTCCCGCAACCAGCTGCTCACCGACTCTCACACCGAGCTCATGCATTTCATCGGGGTCAGAGATGGTGAGCGTCGTCGACGCGCCAGAGACATCGCCCTGTTCGTTCCGATCCTCGTCCGCAGCGATGCGATTCACCCGGGATCCGATGCCCACCACAATCTCGTAGTTAATGGTCTGCATCACTTCGGCCCAGACCTCAACCGGCGGCAACCCTGATGCGGGGTCGCCAAACAGCACGACCGGATCACCGATCTGCACCCGCTTGCCGAGTTTGCCGAGGTCAACAATGCACTGATCCATGCCAATGCGTCCCACAATTGGGCAGTGCTGCCCCGCCACCGCGACCGTTGCACCCGCGCCGTTGAGCGCACGAGGCAGGCCGTCGGCATACCCCATGGGAACCAGCGCGAGCGTGGTGTCGCTCTGTGCGATGTGGTTAAAGCCGTACGAGACGCCGGTGCCAGCGGAGACATCGCGCAGCGCGACGATCTCGCTGCGCAGCGTCATTGCAGGGATCAGCCCGAGATCCGCCGAGGTCTTGTCAGCAAACGGGCTCAACCCGAAAATCGCCATCCCCACTCGCACCGTGTTGTAGTGCAGGTGGGGAGATGCGAGCGTCGCGGCAGACGCCGCAAGGTGGACCATGTCAGGATCGCAGCCGGCGGCTCGGAGCAAAGCGACTGCCTCGTCGAATCGTGTCGCCTGCGCGCGATCCGCGTCAGCCCCCGCGTTCGCCAAGTGGCTGAAGATGCCGCGCACCCGCACCACACCCTCACGCTCCAGCTCAGCTGCGCGCGCAAAGAACGCTGGCCACTCATCCCGTGCGGCACCGTTTCGGCTCAACCCCGTGTCAATTTTGAGCTGGGTGTCAGCAACGCGTCCGACCTCGCGCGCGGCTGCGGCGAGCGCATCAAGCTGCGCAACGTGATTGACCGCGATCTGTATGTCTTCCTGCACCGCAGAGGCAAAGTCCGCGCGTGCGCCGTGCAGCCAACACATCACGGGGTCGGTGATGCCCGCTGCGCGCAGCGCGAGCGCCTCTTCAACGTCGGCGACCCCGAGCAGCGTCGCGCCACCCTCGATCGCGGCACGAGCAGCGAACTCGGCTCCATGACCATATCCGTTCGCTTTGATGACTGCGATGACCTGGCCTCCGGTGAGATCGCGCAGGTGACGCACGTTGTGGCGAATGGCAGGCAGCGAGATTTCGGCAACACGAATCGACCCGGTTCTCATGACGCACCGCCCCCTTCTGCTGCCTCAACGATAACGAATGCGGTCGCGCCTCCCCCGTCATGGGTGATCGAGAGGTGGGTGTGCCCCGCACCCAGCGTGGCGAGCAGATCGGTCAACACCCCGCCGGGTGCGAAACTCGGTGCGCGCTGTTCGTCTCGAACGATCTCCATGTCGTGCCATGACAGGTGGTGCGACCCGCGAAGCGCCTTCATCAGGGCCTCTTTTGCCGCAAACCGCGCGGCGAGCGACGCAATCGGCAGCTCACGCTCGGTCTCACAAAAGAGCCGTTCCCGCAGCGATGGCGTGCGTTCCAGCTGCCGCGAGAATCGGTCGATGTCGACCGTGTCAACACCGATGCCATAGATCATCGCCGCTTCGCCACCTATTCCACCGTCACTGATTTTGCGAGGTTTCTGGGCTGATCAACGTCGAGCCCCTTCACGGTCGAGAGCTCGAGCGCGAACCACTGCAGCGGGATCACCTGGACGATCGGCTCGAAGATCGAGTCGACCAGCGGTAGGCGAATCACGTCGTCAGCGTAGGGCAATACCGAGGTGTCACCCTTCTCAACGAGCGCAATGACCCGGGCACCTCGTGCGCGAATCTCTTGGATGTTTGAGACCACCTTTGAGTGCATCACGGGCGCCTGCCTGGGGCTCGGCACGAGCACAAACACCGGCTGCCCATGTTCGATGAGCGCGATCGGCCCATGCTTCAGCTCGCCCGCGGCAAAGCCCTCAGCATGAATATAGGCAATCTCTTTCAGCTTG